>NZ_JABAEE010000001.1:0-227420 GCF_023701885.1 Pseudomonas sp. CG7
GATCTCCGTGGTTCGGGACTCGATCACTTTCTCCGACCCTGAATTCCACAAGCGCGAAGCCACGCTGATGGGCAGCCGCAACGCCACCCAGGAAGACTTCCGGTGCGTCGAGCAATGCCTGCGCGACGGCTTGATTCCGGATGCAGCCCTGAACACCCACCGATTGACGCTGGGTGACGTGCCCCAATCGTTCGCTACCTTGCTCGACCCCAAGCAAGGTGTCGTCAAGGCAATCATCGAGTGCTAGGAATCGGAGGACGCCCCATGAACCCGCCTTCTGCTTTGCTTGTTTTGACACCCGGTGATGATGTCGCGGTGGCCCGAGGCGATATCCTCGAGGGCCAGCCGGTGAGTGCCGACGGCCTCACCCTGATCGCCCGGCAAACGATTCCGTCCGGCCACAAGATCGCCTTGCGCAGGGTGCTGGTCGGCCAGCGGGTGCTCAAGTACGGGCAGACCATCGGCCAGGCCACCCAGACCATCGAGCCCGGCGATCACGTCCACGTGCACAACCTGGACATGCCCGCCGCCACTGCCGAACACAGCGTACGGAACGTTTATGTCCCCACGTCGTTGAGCGACAACCCCGCGACCTTCGAAGGTTACGTCCGCGAGGATGGACGCGTCGGCACGCGCAATTACATCGGGGTCATTTCCAGCGTCAACTGCTCGGCAACCGTCTGCAAGCAGATTGCCAACGCTTTTTCTGCCGAGCGCTTGAAAGACTTCCCCGACGTCGACGGTGTCGTTGCGATCACCCATGGCAGTGGCTGTGGCATGGGTGCCAAGGGCGAAGGCATCGATATTCTCCAGCGAACCTTGCGCGGCTATGCCGATCACGCCAATTTCGCCGGTGTGCTGTTGATCGGCCTGGGTTGCGAGGTCAATCAACTTACCCCGTTGATGAATGAACTGGGGGATCGCCCCGCGGCGCTCAAGGCCAGCCTGGTCATCCAGGACGAAGGCGGTACTCGCGACGCCGTGCGACGTGGCATCGCCCTCATTGAAGCGATGCTGCCCCTCATCGACCAATGCCAGCGGACGACCGATGCCGCCAGCCACTTTTGCGTCGGCTTGCAATGCGGGGGTTCGGACGGCTACTCCGGCATCACGGCCAATCCGGCACTCGGCGCGGCGGTGGACTTGCTGGTGCAACAGGGCGGCACGGCGATCCTTTCGGAGACACCGGAAATCTATGGGGCCGAACACTTGCTGCCGGCCCGCGCCGCGGCGACCGACATCGCCGAAAAATTGATGGCGCGAATCCATTGGTGGGAAGCCTACGTCCGCCACAACGACGGTGACATGAACAACAATCCTTCGCCGGGCAACAAGGCCGGGGGCATCACCACCATCCTGGAGAAATCCCTGGGCGCCGTGGCGAAAGCCGGTGCGAGCGGGCTGATGGGCGTCTACCCATACGCTGACACGATCGATGCCCGTGGCCTGGTGTTCATGGATACACCCGGCTACGACCCGGTGTCGGCGACCGGCCAGGTGGCGGGCGGCGCGAACCTGATCTGCTTCACCACGGGCCGCGGCTCGACCTATGGGTGCAAGCCCACGCCCTCCTTGAAAATCGCCACCAACACCCAGCTGTTCCAGCGCATGGAGCTGGACATGGACTTCAACGCCGGCGGCATCGTCGATGGCCTGGAATCGGTCGCACAGGCGGGCGAGCGGTTGTTCCGACTGATGCTGGCGACCGCGTCCGGGCACCGCACCTGCAGCGAGGAAAATGGCGTGGGCGATAACGAGTTCCTTCCCTGGCAGATCGGTGCGGTGATGTGACTGACGGAGTCATAGCCACCCTTTCCCTGTGAGAGCGCGCATGCTCGCGAAAGCGGCAATACATTCAGCATTGATGCAAACAGGCCCACCGCCTTCGCGAGCAAGCTCGCTCCCACCATAAAGCGCCTATGGTAGCCTTTGCCGACTCTCCGATGGACGCTCACCCCATGGTCTCGCCGATCAACGCCGCCGAACGCAAGCCGTATCAGAAAATCGCCGATCAACTGCGCAGCTACATCGCCCAGGGGGATTTCAAACCAGGCGCTCGGCTTCCTCCCGAGCGTGATTTGACCCAACTGTTGGGAGTCTCCAGGCCGTCGCTTCGCGAGGCCCTGATCGCCCTGGAAATAGATGGCGACATTGAGATCAAGATGGGCTCCGGCGTCTACGTGCGCGCCATCTCCAAGGAGGCAAAGCACCCGAGCATGACCTTGGGCGAGAGCCCTTCGGAACTGATGCAGGCGCGGGCGTTGATCGAAGGTGAGTCAGTGATCCTGGCGTGTCTGCATGGCAAGAAAAGTGACTACCGCTATCTGCAGGACTGCATCGACGCCATGCGCGCAAGCATCGCCAACGGCCTGCCACCGTTGGAGGATGACCGTAAATTCCATCAGCGCCTGGCCAAGATGAGCGGCAACTCTGCCCTGGTGCGGATCATCACGGCCCTGTTCGATGAACGACACAACCCGATTTCGGCGCACCTGAGCAAGCATGCGGAAAATGCCCTGACGTGGGAAGCTGCGGTCGTCGAGCATGAGGCGATCCTGCACGCCGTGGCCCACAAGGATGTACTCGGTGCCCAAACCTCGATGCGCCAGCATCTGAGCCGTTCGGAGAACCGCTGGCTGAAAGCGCTGGAACCGGAAGACTCGGGCGACTAGTCCGGCGGTTTTGGGATCGTGGTTGACGGGTCAAATGCCATCGCGAGCAAGCTCGCTCCCACAGTTGATCGGTGGTGTACTTCGATGTTGCGGCCACCCAAGCCACTTGTGGGAGCGAGCTTGCTCGCGATGGCGGCGGCACAGTCGCCACCGCTTTCACAAGCAAGTTCACACCCCCGCTTGCCAAACCCAACGGCGTGCCGATATTGTCAGCACCATGAATCTCCCAAAGATCACCTCGACTACCACGACCACGACCGCCCAGGCGGGTCGTGAGGTGTCGTGAGCGAATAACACACGTATCTCAAAGGCCCGCCAGTCGATGGTAAGGGCCTTTTCTTTGCCCTTGCGTCGCTGGCCCAAACGCAAGGAAAGCACGATGCACGCACTGTTGATTCTCGATATGCAAGTTGGGTTGTTTCACGGCCCGGATAAACCTTGGGCAGGTGAAGCGCTGCTGGATACGTTAAATGCCCTGTTGACCAAGGCTCGCACCGCCGGCGCCCCTGTCTTCCTGGCTCGCCATGTCGGTCCGCCTGGCTCGCCTATCGAGCCGGGAAGTCCACTGACGCAACTGCTGCCGCAATTGCGGCTGGCAGGCCACGAGGTGATCTTCGAAAAAACCCGTCCCAATGCCTTTGCCATGACCGGTCTGGCCGAGCAGTTGACGGCCTGTGGCGCAGAAGGCGTGGTGATTGCAGGCATGAAAACCCAGTATTGTGTCGACAGCACGTGCCGTGCCGCCCGGGACCTGGGCTTCGATGCCGTGCTGATCGCCAATGGTCACACGTGTACCGACACGCTGGACGTGAAGGCGCCAGTGATCATCGCCCATCACAACACAACGCTGGCCGGGCCCTTTTGCCGGGTCATCAGCGCCGAGGACTGGGATTTTTAACCCCACGTCAGAACATCGGCCCAGGCTGGGACGATCCTGCTCAAACCAAAGGAGTGATCCACATGGAAGTCTGCAATCGGCTACAGCCCTCGGAATGCGTCAACATGGAGGAAATCCGAGGCGAAATCGATGCCCTCGATCAGGCCGTCATCAAACTGCTGGGCAAACGTGTTCAATACGTACTCGCGGCCTCGAAGTTCAAGACGTCGGCGACATCGGTACGGGCGCCGGAGCGTTTCAAGGCGATGCTGGCGACACGGCGGGAATGGGCCGAGGCCGAGGGCCTGAGTCCGGACGCCATCGAGAAGATGTACAGCGATCTGGTGAGCCTCTTCATTGCCGAAGAAATGAAACACTGGGCGGCCCAGCAACCCGACACCTGATCGTCACTTCCCGGCGGGGTCGCGAAGCGGCCCCAAACCAATCCCCCGCTTCGCCAGACACACCCCATGCTTTTTACAGCTTTACCGCATAGGCCGTATCTATGCCTACAGTGTCTTGGACACTTTCTTGAACACCTCCTCAGGCACCCAACCCTTCCAATCAGCCGTATGGTTACGCAAGTAGTAACGCGCCGTTTGCTCGGGGGTTTCCTTGTGGGTGACCATTCGTGTTGCCAGCGTCCGGATGGTATCGGTTCCAACGAACATCGACTTCAAGAAAGGGATAACTGCCTGATGTTCTTTGGCGAATTGAGCCGACGTATATTTATTGAGGGAAATATCTGCGTATGCGCACGCTTGTCGACTCCCGACGCCCTCCTTGAACTGGGCGAGGCTAGCTTTGATGGCGTCCCAGCAGGCTTCGCTGTAGGGCGGTTCCTCAAGGCGTGTAAGGGCCAGTTCACCCATCAGCGGGCTAGGGTCCCAGTAATAGGTCATGAAGGGCTGGCCCTTCTCGTAAGCTGAAATAATCGCGGCGTTGAGCGCTGACTCAGACTTGAGTTCCACTGGCGTAAAAGAGCGATCCACCCCGTAAGTGGCCATTTTAATCAGGTTGATTTCCCGGCACGCCCAACTACTGATGCAGTTTAACCAAGTGGCCTTGCCCGATCCCGATGCGCGCTTGAATACCTCGGCATACTTGGGAAGGTCTTCGACACGTTTCAGATCAGGGGTCACAGGTTTGATTCCACGCTTGGCATCGCCCTTGATCATGTAGGTGGGCACGTAGAACGCCTGCGTGAGACGCTCATAAGTGGGACCGAAATCGAGGATGGCTTTCTTTGCCCGCTGATCCTCGACCCACTGAGGCATCAGCGACGTAAACATCTCCATATTGATATCGATGTCGCCCGTTTCCATCGCTTTTTGCATTTGCGCGATATCAAGACTGACCGACTCTACGTTCATACCGTATCCATGCTTGAGGATGTACATGGCGATATGATTGTCAATCTGGATATTTTCCCAGCCACCATCGTAGAACCGGATCGAGCGAGCGTCGGATGACGCGAAAGCCAAGTGAGGGGTCAGGCTTAGAACGAAGCACAGCGCAGTACGCAGGAAAAATGAAGGCATTGGAACTCTCCTATTGCTGGACGGTTTCTGCTGAGCGGCTGATGGTTGAAGGGGCGGAACTGGCGAGGGTTTCCACCACGAGACTGGCGATCAGGTCGCGCTGCCCTTCCACGAAGTAATGGTCTCCTGCACAGAACACCGATTTGAACGCATGAGTCGTATGCTCACGCCAGCCGGTGATGTGCACGCCCGTTGCGTACGGGTCGATACGCCCTCCAATCGAGGTAATGGGGACCTCGAGACGGGGGCTGGGCTCGTACAGATAGGTGTTATTGATTTCATAGTCAGCCTTGATGATGGGAAGCATCAAGTCACGCATTTCAGCGTCATCGAACAGCGCTTGATTATTGGCAAAATTCATTTCCTTGAGCATTGCAATGAGCTCGCCATCATCGCTCGCCGCCGGCTCACGATCCGACTCGTAATTGAACTGCAATACATCGGAAGCAAATTGATGCTCGTTGTAAAAGTGCGGTGCCCGACTCCCTGCGAAAATCAAATGCGTCGGGTGCAGGTTATGGACATTGACCAGGCGTTGAGCCACCTCGAATGCCTGTACACCGCCCAAGCACAGGCCAAAGAATGCGAACGGCCGATCCAGATAGGGAATCAGGTCAGGGGTCAGTTTTTTCACCAACTCTTCCATGCGGGTGTACGACTTTTCCCTCAGTCGTGCATTACGACCAGGCAGTTGCAGTAAGCAAAGCTCGATATGATCGGGCAACCGGTCCGCCCAACCCTTGAATACCGCAGGTCCGCCGCCTGCATAGGGAAAGCAGAACAAGCGCAGCGTTGCTTCTGGTCTAGGGAGTGGAATAACCACGCAGTCCGGCGTCTGCACCTCTTGCGACTCAGCAGGGTGACTGTCTGCTTGCTCGGCTGGGCTGCCTTGACGGACCGCCTCAAGGTGTTCAAGGACGAAGTCGTTGATATCGCTGAGGGTGGCACCGACGATAAGCCTGTCCAGGGGAAAGTTAATACCGAGCTTTTTCAGACTGTTGCGAAATTCGACAGTCATCAACGAATCAAACCCCATCATTGTGAGCGACTTGTCCACTGGACTTGCGTCGGCATCGAGATTGCCTGCCACCCGGGCCGCAACGGACATCAACTTGCTCCGGATGAATGCCTGACGTTGCTCGTCATCCAGCAACGACACCGCCTCGAGAAAGGGGACGGTGTCGCGCTCCACGATTGTGTGGTCCGCTGAGTGTTGCGCATCAATAAGCGATAGGTATGGCCAGTCGCTGGATTGTAGATGCGCCTTGTAAGGCGCCCAGTCGATCGGTGCGATACCGACGACACCTTGCGCACTCAGGTTGTCCCACAACTTTTGCAGGCCGACTTTCGCAGGAATGTAATTGATGCCTAACGTTGACAGGCGCTTCTGGAACACCCTATCGACCCGACTGGCCATGCCCTCGGATGACCATGGTCCCCATGCGATGCTTAAACCAGGCAACCCCGAACTGGCGCGGTTTTCCATGATGGCGTCCATTGCACTGTTGGCCGCAACATAGTTCGCCTGGCCCTTGAACCCCAGCGACGCGCTAATGGACGAGAAGCCTACGAAAAAATCCAGCGACTGGGCGCGGGTGACATGGTCCAGCACCTGAGTGCCCTGCAGCTTCGGCGCCAAGACATGCCGCAGAGAGGATGTGTTCAATGTCGAGAGGACCGCATCTTGCACAGTCCCCGCCAACTGCAGCACGCCGCGTAACGGCCATTGCAGGGCATCTATGTACGCCACCAACGGCTCAACAGCCTCAGGGGATGCGATATCCAGAGTGAGGTAGTCGATATCCACACCCTGGCGTCTAAACGCATCCAACATGGTCGAGCCAGTCGCTTCCAGCGGTTTGCGTCCGACCACCGCCAAATGACGGGCACCCTTTTCCACTAACCCTGCAAGGACCTCGCGCCCTAGCCCACCCAGCCCACCGGCGACCAGATAGGTCGCCTCTGGACTGATCGCCACAGGCCTCGAGGGTGCGGGCGACACCGCTACGAGTCGGGGCACATGAACGCGGGAATGACGAATAGCAAATTGATCTTCCTGCCCGTTTGCAAGCATCAATTGCGCTGCCAGGAGCAGATCGGCCTCGGCACTCTCGATGCTCGCAGGCAAGTCGATGAAACCGCCCCAGACAGCCGGCTCCTCCTGCGCGATCACTTTGGACAGCCCCCAGAGCGTGGCTTGCGAAACGTTGATCGACGAAGCAGCGGAACGCACGTTGACCGCTGCGCGCGTCACGACCCAAAGCCTGGCGGTCTCTGTCCCGGAGCTGGTCGTCAGCGCTTGCAACGTGGCCAACACGCTGTAGAGACCGGCATTCAGGGCACCCAGATCTGCGTTGCCTGAAGGATGGTTATCTGCAGACAATGGCTCGGTCCCACCGAGGTGAACAACGCCCCTGAGCGGGTTCCGCGCTGAAATGGGCAGTGTTCGAAACACCTCGTCGATATCTGAGGGGAAGTCCGACCTGATGTGCCAGGCAGTGGCGCTGACCCGACGGCAATCGGTGGCAAATATCGCGCGAACCCAGTGCTCGTCACAAATTGACAGGCCGTTGCGGATACCCTCGACGAGTTCGCTCGTCCCTCCAATGAACAGCCAGACCCCTGGGACGTTCTGATCGTCATGGGTGACTTGCGCTTGGGTGGGTTGCTGCACCCAGTCCACGGCCGTCATCCACTGAGGCTGTGGCGCAATGCGAGGGCCTATCCAATGAGGCACCCGCTGGAATGGGTAGCTGGGTGTGTCTATGCGTGTCGCCGTCGAGCCCTCTAAAAGGACCTCCCAGTCAAGTTCAATCCCGGCCTCGAACAAGCGCCCCGCGCTTTCCAGTATTTGTTCGCGATCAACGACCTTGCTGCTCAGACTCGTTATCCAGGTGGTCTGGTCGGCGTCATCAGGTTGCAGGCAGGCCGCTCCAATCGTCGACAACACCGCCTTCGGCCCGATCTCCAGGAACGTCCGGCCACCTTTTTTGAATGCTTCCCGGATGCAGTCCATGAAGCGTACTGGCTGGCGAACATGGTCAAGCCAATGCTCTGACGTCATCAGACGCTCTTTGGCTATTTCCCCGCTGACGTTGCTGATCAGTGGATAGCGCGGTGCCGACATGTCGATGCGCCCCAGAACGCGGGCAAAGGGCTTGAGCATCGGTTCCATCAGTTCGGAATGAAACGCATGGGAGACATTCAGGCGCGTGTACTTGATCTCCAGGGAGTCGAGCATGGGGTAGAGCCTGCTCAACTCGCTCAGGGCCCCGGAACCCACCACGCTGCCAGGGGCGTTGACGGCTGCGATGCTCAGATCAATGGCCTGCCGGGCCAGCAACTTGCGCACCTCGTCGTAGTTCAGCGAGACGGCTGACATGCCGCCATCCAGCGGGAGCGCCTGCATGAGGCGCCCCCGCTCGGCGACCAGGGTCATGCCATCTTCAAGACTGAACACGCCCGCCACACAAGCTGCCGAAAACTCACCGAGACTGTGCCCAAGCAAAATATCGGGGACAACACCAACGCTCAGCCAAACCTGAGCAAGGGAATACTCCAGCGCAAACAAGGCAGGTTGCGCATAGCGCGTCTGATCTATAAGCCCGGCGTCATCGCCTGGCGCAGGAAAAAGGATCGTGCGCAGGGACATTCCTATGCAGGTTCGCGCAATAGCATCACAACGATCAATAGACGCTCGAAACACCTCGTTATGCTGGTAGAGGTCTTTGCCCATGTCTGGAAACTGGGCACCCTGACCTGTGAACACGAAAACCAGCCCGGTCTCCTTGGCAGGGTCGACCCAATGAATATCTTTGTCTTCTTGTTGGAGTTTTGTCAGAAGGGTTTCTGGGTGGAGGGCCGACACGGTGTACCGAAAAGGGAACTCAGTCCGGCCGGCACGGGCGCTGTAACAGATATCGCGCAGCGACGGCACAGCCGGGCGTTCGAGCAATTCGCGATACTGGTTGATGAGGTCCGCCAGGGCGCCTCGTTCCTTGGCGCAAAGAGCCAGCAGGTAGGGACCATCGGACTCATTCTGCGAAGAAACCGATGTCAGGGGAGCCTCCTCGAGAATGACATGGGCATTCGTACCGCCCACGCCAAAGGAGCTCACGCCTGCGCGGCGGGGTGAATCGGTGGTCGGCCAGGGCAGCGTTTTGGCGCTGATGAAGAACGGACTGCCGTCCAGATGGATGTCCTTATTGGCGCTCTTGAAGTGCAGTGTGGCGGGAATTGTCCGGTGCTTGAGTGCCAACACCGTCTTGATAAAACCCGCCACGCCAGCCGCCGCGATGAGATGGCCGATGTTGGTTTTCACCGAACCCAATGCACAGGTATTTTCCTGGGCGCCGTGCTGTGCAAACACATCCATCAGCGCTTTGAACTCTATCGGATCGCCTAATGGGGTACCTGTACCATGGGCCTCAACAAAGCCGAGAGTCGCGGCGCTCACCTCCGCATTCTCAAGTGCCCGTTCAATGACTTGGGCTTGCCCTTGGGAACTGGGGGCGGCAAAGCTGACTTTATTGGAACCGTCATTATTGATGGCCGATCCCTTGATAACAGCCTGAATGGGATCACCCGCCTCCAGTGCATCGCTAAGCCTCTTGAGGGTGACCAGTGCCGCGCCACTTCCAAAGACCGTGCCCCGCGCGGCGGAATCGAATGCCCGACAGTGCCCATCTGGCGACTGGATCATCCCCTCTTGGTAGACATAACCCTGGGCATGGGGCACCAGGACGGTCACGCCCCCGGCCAATGCAACGTCGCACTCGCCCAGGAGCAGGCTCTGGCACGCCATATGAATCGAGACCAACGAGGTCGAGCACGCCGTCTGGATGTTCAGGCCGGGGCCCCGCAACCCCAATTTATAAGCGATCCGCGTCGACAGATAATCCTTATCGTTCCCCAGCAGATTCATGAAACCGGCGCTGCTGTCCAGAAAGCCGGTTTCGCTGATGTCCTCCTCCCCCATGACATTGGTGTGAAGGTAATCGTTGTTGCCTGCACCTGCGAACACGCCAATGTTCAAGGCCTCACGGTCCTTGCTGAATCCCGCAGCATCCAACGCCTCCCAGGCACACTCGAGTAACAGTCGATGCTGGGGGTCGGTAATCGCTGCCTCGCGTGCTGACATGTCGAAAAATCCAGCGTCGAACCGGTCGACATTGTTCAGACGGGCCGCCATGGCAACGTAGTCTTCCCGGTTAACCCGTTCAGCCGGCACCCCCGCTTCCAGCAAGGCGCCCAGAGAAATAGCCTCGATGGACTCGTGGCCCGATGTCAGGTTTTCCCAGAATTGCTCGATAGAGTCGGCACCCGGGAAGCGGCAAGCCATGGAAATAACGGCAATCTCATTTCCGTGATATCTGATGTCGCTCATCCTGTTCTCTCCGAAATTGAGGGTGACTTAGCCATGCGGCGCCTATAGCTGCTTCTGGCGTTTACGAGCTGCTGATTTAATGGCAGCGCTCCTGCGGCTATTACTGGAAGGAGTCACCAATTTCACGGGCGAGGCGTCATCCAATCCCAGCTTTCTGCTGATCAAGCGCGTTTGCGCGTCGATGCTGTTTTCTTCAAAAAGCTCGGTGACTTGAAGGTTCAAGCCAAAGGCATCGTTCAATGTCCTGGTCAGGTTTACGATGAGCAGAGAGGAGCCTCCCTGGGCAAAAAAACTCCGCCTGGGATGTACCGCAGGGGTCATCAGGATGTCGGTCCATATGCGCGTCAGGCGCTGTTTTACCGACAACGGTTGATCGTCTGCTGGCGGTGGCCCGGGTTGGACGTGAGGCGCCAGCCGCTCAAGCGCCGCGACATCCAGCTTTCCGTTGAACGTGAGGGGGAAACGTTCCAGGAAAACAAAATGGGCGGGGATCATGTATGAGGGAACATGGGTTCGCAGGGAATCCTTGAGTTTCTCGATAACGTCTTGCCGGATGGCGAGATCGTCGCCCCCCTTTGCAAAGACTGGCTCGACCGGCGCACTGCCCACCGTGGGGCGAGGCTCAAAAAGGGGATCCCGGCTGTCAGGTGGCCCCACGAATACGTCCATCGTCCCCGCGGGAAGACTATCGCTCCAACGTACCCTGGCTTGACGATGCCGGTTAAAGGCCCAGCGGCGAATGTATTCGGGGTCGCAAGCTTCGTCTGGGATGATTGAGGGCGCGTTTCTGGAAAGCTGGACGTCCAAGCTGATCCTGGCGTTTGGAACACCTGTGAGCACAAACGCCGAAGGGGCGGATGCCAACCATTGACTCAGGTCCTGCTCGTATAGACGCTCCTGTTGATACGCATAGCGTGGGACCGGTTCCAGGGTCGTTCGGTCATCGGAGTCGAGCCTTATGATGACGTCGTAACGATAACGCGTCATTTCATCGCTGCCTTGCCCTGCTCGCAACTCGGTCTCTACGTTGACGATTCGCTCAAGCGTGTAGGCCACTTGCTTGATCTGCAAAGGATCGAGCCACAACTCCCCTTCTCCGATCACGGGAAGCGCACGCTGCAACTTTTTGCGGGTACGACTCGCGGCAGCGGACAAGATATGTTTCAACGATGCGTAGGGAACATCGCCGATCACAATCACGCCGCCTGCTTTGCACAACGCGGATGCTTTCTGAAGCACATCGACGAGGTAATCAATGCCTGGGAAGTACTGGATGACGGAATTCAGAAGCACGACGTCGAAAGGTGCCTCACCCAGCGTATCAAGTTCATGGGCCGCCATTCTTACCAGCGCAAATGAGGCTGTACTGTTATCGGCTGCCTCCAGCCGTCGTCGCGCTGACTCAATCGCCGCTTCAGAAGCATCGCAACCCACATAACGCCGGACACCTCTTTCCAACAGCACGGCGCCAGTCATCCCGATACCACAACCTACATCCAGTACTGAATGGTCTGAGAAAGCCAGGACACGAGAAGCTGTCGCCTGCACCCATTCACGCAAATCGCTGTCCGGGATCGGCTCGCCGGAGAAACTTGAGGTGTAGCCACTTTCGGCGCTGGCGATCTCATTTTTCTGCGCCGTCAGATAAGCCGCCTCCCACACGTCGAGCCACACCCCGGCATCCGCATCGCGCTGCTGCCCCAACGCTTTGTTATCCAGCACGACATAGGCGGCCAGCCTGTGGTCATCCTGAGTGTGTTCCACAAGCGTGACGACCGCCTGGCTGACGAGGTCGCACCTATGGAGGGCGGATTCGACCTCGCCCGGCTCGATGCGGTAACCGTTCAACTTCAGTTGTCGGTCTTTACGTCCAATGAAAACCAAGGAGTTATCGGGCTGCCGTCGAACCCGATCGCCGGTGTAGTAAGCCACTGAGGTACTGCTCGTTGCTTCAGTTGTCTTGAATTTCTCCAGCGTCAGATCGTCCCGATTGAAATAACCGGCACTGACCCCAGGCCCCTCGATCACCAGTTCGAACTCCAAAGGGTCATCTGAGGGACACAACTGAAAATGAGTACCCGGCAATGGCTGGCCTATGGGGACACTTGTGGAAGAACCGGTAAAGTCGTTGGCCTGTAATCTGTGACAGAAAGACCAAATCGTCGTTTCTGTCGGCCCATAAAGGGTCCATGCCGCCCGTGCCCACTGAAAAATTTTCTTGCCCAGCTCGACGGGCAATGTTTCACCGCCACACACCGCTCCGACGGCGCAGGTGCGGGGCCACCCCGCTGCTATCAGCAGTCTCCAGGTAGCTGGGGTGGCTTGAAGCAGCGCACGGTCACATTGGTCGAGTAATTTCGCGATCGCCTGTCCGTCCCTGGCCTGTTGCTCGCTGGCCAGGTACAGCGTTCCGCCTTGAGCCAAGGGCAGGAAAAATTCCAGGATGGAAATATCAAAGCCGTAGGTCGTCGTGGAAACCAGCGCGCCCCATGCCGAAAAATTGATCACCTCATTAATCGCAGATAAAAAATAGGCAAGATTTTCCCGACGGACCATCACCCCCTTGGGAAGACCCGTCGAGCCTGAAGTGAACAACATGTAGGCAAGCGAAACATCGTCGATAGCGGGTTCAAGGGGGAATATCGAATCGCTCCAATCGACGTCCTCGATATCTAAAAAAGCGCCCACCGGCCATCGTGAAAGATCAACGGGTTGGGATTTGATTACGGCATCGAGGTTGGCGAGCGTGGCGATAAGCTCATTACGCTGTAATGGCGAGTCAGGAGGGAGAGGAACAAAGATGGCCCCTATCGACAGGACCGCGGTCAGCGCGACGATCAGGTCAGGTTCCCGGGGCAGGTAGATCCCAATCTTGCTCCCCAATCCAAAGCCTTCGCGGACAAGGTGCTTGGCGAGCGCCTTTCTTCGGCTTGACAGTTCAGCGTAGGTCATCGGCTGCCCACGAGACATGATCGCGATTTTCTCGGGGTACTGATTCGCCCATGTATCGATTCTAGCGACAAGGTCCAGTGAAACGGATGAGTATTTGACGGGGTTTATTGGCGGCTGCATCATTCCAAGAACTCCTTCTACCGTGATCGGTACATAGAACTTAAATGGGTCATGCGCGCAGTACTAAATGACCAGTTGATGCATTTAGCACAACAGTAATAGTCACCCCTTAAAGCGAAGAGTGCCAACTGGACAAATATCGATTACTTGTAACTTAATAAAAACACGCCAACAAGAACAGTGCCAATCCCAACCTTCTGCACCACCGTTGTTATCTCCCTGTAAATCGCGATAGCTAACAACACAGTCACACCGGAGTACACCGAACTGATGGGCGTCACCAGCGATAGATCCCCCATCTTGGAAGCGAATATATAAAACACCCAGCCCGCATTGACCAACAATGAGTGCGCAAAGAAAATCCATCCGCGCCGCTGAGTCACGTCCCCTTTTTCCAGCTTGCCATTCCTGATCAATGCCAACGAAGTAAAAAGAACAGCCTGGGTTAATGCCGAGTAAAAGAAGGCATTCGTGACATCAAGTGTTTTTGCGGAAAAACCAAGTATAAAAAAGGCCACGCCAAAACCGGCCATGGCCAAGATAGCCTGAAGGAAGCCTTGCGAGCCGCCACGCAGTGATCGGAAGATATTGCCGGAGGTCATGACAATACCAACGAAAATAATAGATACGGCAATCCAGGCAGCCGGGGCCAACCTTTCTTGTAGGAAAACGATAGAAAAAAGGATAGTGACCAAGCTATAGGTAGAAGCAATCGGAGAAACCAAGGACAGGTTTCCGACTTCACACCCTCGCATGTAGAAATAATACCCTGATACGTAGGCGGCAGAGCTGCAGGTGATGATCAACACGGCATGGGTGTCGAACCTGAGCTGGCCTGAAATGATCAAATAGCCCCCCAGGAGAGAGGCCACCACAAAGGTAAATAGATTGCGAACCAGCATTGTTTTTGCGGTACCTAACTGGCGAATCATCAGGCTTTGAATAAAGTCTGAAATCCCCCAGCACAACATGACCATCAGCCCGCCAAAAACTCCGCTATCCATGCCGAATAAACTCCATCTCCATCAGACTTGCTGTGTTAACCAAGCCTTGTATTCATCGATTGCTGTTTCATCTCTCGAGTAAAATGCCCATTTGCCAATTTTGTTCACGCGCAAAAAGCCTGCTTGCTTCAATAGATCCAAGTGCCTGCTCACCGTTGGCTGACTCATGCCGAGCTTTTCAGTTATCAGTGTTACGCACACACCGATCAACGCGGGATCACCCGTCACTTGATGAGAGAAGTGCGCGCGGGGCTCCTTAAGCCATTGAAGGATTAGGATTCGAGGTTCACCCGCAAACGCTTTGGATTGTTCTATGTATTTATCGTGTGGATTCATCCTATCCTCATATAGCTAAATGTCAATGCGTTTTTTGGGATTGATTTGAATCATTCGCAATCACCTTATAACTTTAATTCGAGAATTTTCGTTATCACCTGCGGCCGCTGTTATATCGTCCAGCTTATGACGACTTGTCTCACATTCTGCACACCGGGACAGTGTGTCGCTTTTTCGAGTGTTACAAAAGGCATACAGAGATGAATGAGGAAGATCGTGGTGATTCATCAGCAAAGTGCCATCATGCCCTGCAGGCGCTTTAACGCCAAGGAGTGATGAGGTTGTGACGCTTGGATAGTCTGCATGAGCGGTGGGTTATGAACACTTCCCTTGCCACTGCCCTGTTCGTCGGTGAGATCGGAAGCAATCGCCAACAACATCCGTGCGCCTTTGGCTACTGATTCCCCCAGTGAACCGCTCAAAACCTAATGAGTGATCGACCACGCCAGAGGTAAATCAATGCCTTGGTTGTGTTGCGCTTCGTTCTGCTTCGCCAGCGCCAAGAATTCGAAATTTGACACTACAAAGCCATCACCTATCGTTCCTCTCGAGACCGCACCCAAGGACCGGGTGGCCCGGACGCCTTTGCAGGCGCGGTCGTCACTGTCATTACCTCAAGGAGCAACAACATGTCTGGAGCGACCCAAACCATTGATGTGCTCGTCAACGTCGATGCCGATTACCTGCTAGCCCACCCCAACGACGTAGGCGGTGCGATTGCCATGCTGGTAACCCGCAGCGCCGTCGACAGCCATGCCAACATCACCAGTGGCGAAGGCGAAGGCGGTAACGAGTTGTGGTTCGACGTAAAACCCGGCGACATCATTCGCTGGCGCGCAACCACGCTGTCGCGCAACTTCGACCGCATCGCATTGATCAAAAACGTCGTGATCGGCGACCCTCATCAGGGCGGTGATTACAAGGGCACCATCTCGACCCCGCAAACTTTCAATATCCCCGGCATTCCAGTGCCCTATCTGGACAATGGCGCCCCCGGAGGCATCGCCAAGACCGATGTGACCTATACCGTCTGGCAGTCCACTGCACTGAGCCCGGGAAAGCTCTGGTACCAGATCGTCTTCGTTCTGCTGGACCGTAACCTGAACCAGATCGGCCCGAACAACACCTGGGATCCCTACATCACCGTCAATAATCAATAACTGAAATGCACACAGCCCCGGTCGGTTCCCTTCGTCGTTAACGATGGCGCCGGCCGGGGCTGTGTGCAGGTTCTACAGCATTTCCTTTCTAGGCCGCTTCTGCAAACTCCATCAATGCCGCCAATACCAACGGGTGCAGGACAGCGTCGGGATGTTTCGTTTGCCAGGCCATCAAGTCGCGACACATGGTCGGCGTCCAGAAGCTCTTGATGTGCTGGTATACACCCCGCACCGCCACCGCGTGGTCCGGCTCACTGGCAAAATACTGACCGATCTGGTTGGCCATCTTGATCAGGCTTTCAGAGCTCATCGACGCACCTCCGCTTTCTCGGCATGACGACGGTCCCTCAGCAGGCGCCCTTGTTCATCACTGAACGCCTGGTAACGCTTCTGCCATTCCGAAGGCTGGCTGACCCGCACGATCTCCCCCGCCGTGACCTTGTATTCCGGGCAGTTGGTGGCCCAGTCGGAGTTGTCGGTGGTGATCACGTGGGCGCCCGATTCCGGGAAGTGGAACGTGGTGTAGACCACGCCCGGTGCCACGCGCTCGGTCACCCTCGCGCGCAGTACCGTTTGCCCGGCACGGCTGCCGATGCCGACCCAGTCTTCGTCGACGATCCCGCGGTTCTCGGCATCGGTTGGATGGATTTCCAGACGGTCCTCCTCGTGCCAGGCGACGTTTTCGGTGCGCCGGGTCTGGGCGCCGACGTTGTATTGGCTGAGGATGCGGCCGGTGGTCAGCAGCAGCGGATAACGGTTGTTGACCTTCTCCTCGGTGGGCACGTAGCCGGTGAGCATGAAGCGGCCCTTGCCACGCACGAACTGCTCGATGTGCATGGTCGGCGTGCCGTCCGGCGCGGCATCGTTGCACGGCCATTGCAGGCTGCCGTGGCGCTCCAGTTCGGCGTAGCTGACGCGGGTGAACGTCGGCGTCAGGCGGGCGATTTCATCCATGATTTCCGAAGGATGGTTGTAGTGCATCTTGTAGCCCAGGGCGTCGGCCAGGGCGATGGTGGCTTCCCAGTCGGCCTTGCCGGCCAACGGGTCCATCACCTTGCGAACGCGGGAGATGCGGCGTTCGGCGTTGGTAAAGGTGCCGTCCTTCTCGAGGAACGAGCTGCCCGGCAGGAACACGTGGGCGAACTTGGCCGTCTCGTTGAGGAAGATGTCCTGGACGATCACGCATTCCAACGCGGACAGCGCGGCCGTCACATGCTGGGTGTTGGGGTCGCTCTGGGCGATGTCTTCACCTTGGCAATAAAGCGCCTTGAAGGTGCCGTCCAGCGCCGCCTCGAACATGTTCGGGATACGCAGGCCCGGGTCGGGTTGCAAGGTCACGTTCCAGGCTTGCTCGAACTCGGCGCGCACCGCGTCGTTGGAGATGTGCCGATAGCCGGGCAGTTCGTGAGGGAACGAACCCATGTCGCAGGAGCCCTGGACGTTGTTCTGCCCACGCAGCGGGTTCACCCCGACACCTTCGCGACCGATGTTGCCGGTGGCCATGGCCAGGTTGGCAATGCCCATGACCGAGGTACTGCCCTGGCTATGCTCGGTAACGCCGAGGCCGTAATAGATGGCCGCGTTGCCGCCAGTGGCGTAGAGCCGTGCGGCGGCGCGGATCTGCTCGGCAGGCACGCCACACACCGGGCCCAGGACCTCGGGCGAGTTTTCCGGCAGGCTGACGAAATCGCGCCAGCGGGCGAAGTCCGTCGCCTCGCAGCGAGCCTCGACAAAAGGCTGGTCTATCAAGCCTTCAGTGGCAATCACATGGGCCAGCGCGTTGAGCATCGCCACGTTGGTACCCGGACGCAGTTGCAAGTGCAGCTCGGCGCGGGCGTGGGGCGAATCCACCAGGTCGATGCGCCGTGGGTCGATGACGATCAGTCGTGCGCCCGGGCGCAAGCGGCGCTTGAGCTGGGAGCCGAACACCGGGTGCGCATCGGTGGGGTTGGCGCCCATCACCATGATCACGTCGGCCTTCATCACCGAGTCGAAGTTCTGCGTGCCGGCGGACTCGCCCAGGGTCTGCTTGAGGCCGTAACCGGTAGGCGAATGGCAGACACGGGCACAGGTGTCGACGTTGTTGTTGCCGAACGCAGTGCGCACCAGTTTCTGCACCAGGTAGGTTTCTTCGTTGGTGCAGCGGCTGGAGGTGATGCCGCCGATGGAATCGCGCCCGTACTTGAGCTGGATCCGGCGCAGTTCGCTGGCGGCGTAAGTGACCGCCTCGTCCCAGCTGACTTCCTGCCATGGGTCGTTGATGTGCTTGCGGATCATCGGGTTGGTGATGCGATCCGGGTGCGTGGCGTAGCCCCACGCGAAGCGGCCCTTGACGCAGGAATGGCCGTGGTTGGCCTGGCCGTTCTTGTCCGGGACCATGCGCACCAGTTGTTCGCCTTTCATCTCGGCGCGGAACGAACAGCCTACGCCGCAATAGGCGCAGGTGGTAATGACGCTGCGCTCCGGCTGGCCAATCTCCACGACGCTCTTGTCGATCAGGGTCGCCGTCGGACACGCCTGCACGCAGGCGCCACAGGACACGCATTCGGAATCGAGGAAATTGTCACCGCCGGCCGCTTCCACCCGGGAGTCGAAACCGCGCCCGGTGATCGTCAGGGCGAAGGTGCCCTGGATTTCCTCACAGGCGCGTACGCAGCGGCTGCAGACGATGCACTTGCTCGGGTCGTAGTCGAAATACGGGTTGGAAACATCCTTGGCCTCGGCCAAGTGGTTGGCGCCTTCGTAGCCGTAGCGCACTTCGCGCAGGCCCACCTGCCCCGCCACGGTCTGCAACTCGCAGTTGCCATTGGCCGAACAGGTCAGGCAATCCAGCGGGTGGTCGGAAATGTACAACTCCATCACGTTGCGCCGCAGTGTGGCGAGCTTGGAGGTTTGCGTGCGCACCACCATGCCCTCCGTTACCGGCGTGGTGCAGGACGCGGGATAGCCGCGCATGCCGTCGATTTCCACCAGGCACATGCGGCAGGAGCCGAAGGCTTCCAGGCTGTCGGTGGCGCAGAGCTTGGGAATGGTGGTGCCGAGCATGGCTGCGGCGCGCATGACCGAGGTGCCGGCGGCGACGCTGATTTCGCGTCCGTCGATGGTCAGGCTGACCTGCACGTCGCTGTCACGCGCCGGGGTGCCCAGGTCGATATCGGTGCTGGGATCGAAAATGGTGATCATTGGTCAGCCTCCGTGGTCGCCAGACCGAAGTCGGCGGGGAAATGCTTGAGGGCGCTGGCGACAGGGTAGGACGTCATCCCACCGAGGGCACAGAGCGAACCGTATTGCAGGGTGTCGCACAGGTCATGCAACAGCAGGGCCTGTTCCTGGCGGTCACCGACTTCGGTGCTGGCGATCAAGCGGTCCACCACTTCCACCCCACGGGTGGAGCCGATCCGGCACGGCGTGCACTTGCCGCAGGATTCCTCGGCGCAGAACTGCAAGGCGAACCGGGCCATCTGGGCCATGTCCAGGCTGTCGTCGGCGACCACCACACCACCGTGGCCGAGCATCGCGCCCATGGCGGCGAAGGCTTCGTAGTCCAGCGGCGTATCGAATTGCGAAGGCGGCACCCAGGCGCCCAACGGCCCGCCCACTTGCGCGGCCTTCAGCGGACGACCGCTGGCGGTACCGCCGCCATAACCTTCCACCAACTCCCGCAGGCTCAGGCCGAAAGCCCGCTCCACCAAGCCGCCATGACGGACGTTGCCGGCCAGTTGGAACGGCATCGTGCCCAGGGAACGGCCCATGCCGAAGTCGCGATAGAACTGCGCGCCTTTCTCCAGGATGATCGGCACCGAGGTCAGGGTCAGTACGTTATGCACCAGCGTCGGCAAACCGAACAGACCTTGCAGCGCCGGCAGCGGCGGCTTGGCGCGCACCGTGCCGCGCTTGCCTTCGAGGGATTCCAGCAGCGCGGTTTCCTCGCCACAGATATAGGCGCCGGCGCCGACCCGCACTTCCAGCTCAAAGGCGCGACCGCTGCCGCTCACGTTCGCGCCCAGGTAACCGGCCTCGCGAGCGATGTGCAGCGCGTCGTTCAGCGTACTGACGGCGTCCGGGTATTCCGAACGCACGTAGATGTAGCCCATGGTCGCGCCCACGGCGATGCCGGCGATGATCATGCCTTCGATCAGCAGGAAGGGGTCGCCTTCCATCAGCATGCGGTCGGCAAACGTGCCGGAGTCGCCTTCGTCGGCATTGCAGACCACGTACTTCTGCGGCCCCTGCGCGTCACGCACGGTGCGCCACTTGATGCCCGCCGGGAACGCCGCGCCGCCGCGACCGCGCAGGCCGGAATCCAGCACGCTGGCGACCACCTCGGCGCCATCCATCTGGATCGCCCGGGCCAGGCCGAGAAATCCGCCTTGGGCACGATAGTCATCGAGGGACAAGGGCTGGGTGATGCCAGCACGGGCAAACAACAGGCGCTGCTGGCTTTTCAGATAAGGAATGTTCTCCACCAGTCCCAGGGCAGCGGGATGGCTGCCCGGATCATGGGCCAGCGCATCGAGCAGGGCCGGCACGTCTTGGGCCGTGACCGGGCCAAACCCCAAGCGCCCTTCAGGCGTCTCCAACTCAACCAGCGGCTCCAACCAATAGAGGCCACGGGAACTGGTCCGCAACACCTGCAACGGCAACTGCCGACGGTCAGCCTCAAAGGTCAACGCAGCCGCGACCTTGTCCGCGCCCACCGCACGGGCCACCGAATCGCGGGGGATACAGAGCGTCAGCATGCGCCCTCCTCCCTGCAGTCATTCACCAACTGACGCAGGCGCTCGGGCGTGATCCGCGCATGCAACTCCCCGTCCAGTTCCAGGGCCGGCGAGCAGACGCAGGCGCCCAGGCAGTAGACCGGCCGCAGGCTGATACTGCCGTCGGCGCTGGTGCCGTGATCGTCCAGCGCCAGTTGCTCGCGCAACTGCGCAGCCAGGGCTTCGGCGCCCATGCTCTTGCAGGACTCGGCCCGGCACAGGCGCAGGGTATGGCGCGCCGGCGGCGTGGTGCGGAAATCGTGGTAGAAACTGATGACCCCGCGCACTTCAGCCAGGCTGAGGTTCAGGGCGTGGGCGATCTCCGGGACGGCGCTGTCGGGGACATACCCGCAGCCTGCCTGGATGGCATGGAGAATGGGCAGCAAGGCACCGGGGGTGTCCTTTTCGCGCGCAAGCACGCTGTGGATCAAAGGCAGGTGAAGCGTCTCATCGGGCATAAACGTACCTCGGCATCTCGAACGACACCGCCGCATAGCGGCAGCCGTCCGGAGTCTTGGCTGGGGCGTGCGGCCCACGTCACGGTAGCGTGGCACATCCGATCGCCATTCTCGCTCTCCGGCCAGGTGTCTTTGGCGCACCTGGTCCGGGGCATCCTCACAGCTTGCCACTCCCGGGGGTTGGCGATTGCACATGGACGACGAAACGTGTTCTGAAAGCGACTAGACGTGAAAGTTGTCCTACGCCAGCGGGAGGTCAAATACACGAGTGATTGTAGGCGACGCGCAGCGATCGGTGGCTATTGGCCGTTTTCCTGACTGCCAGCGTGGCGAGTGCTTTGCTGGATCACAACACAAGGTTACAAACACAATATATATGTATCGTTTTACAGCGTTCCATCTCGCCATCATCCAGGAGGACAACAACCTGACACCAGAAGGAACTCTGGAATGCTATGCAAACAGCTTTTTACGTACTCATTACTGCTTTTATCACTTGCAGCAAACCTCCAAGCGTTGGCAGAAGAATACTATTGGACGATTCAGCAATTCCCGGCACATCTTCAAAAACGACAGCCCTCACCCGAATTGGCTTGTAGATGGCTATATGAAGAGTACGAAGAAATCTGGAATTACACACCAGCGGTGGCAACGGAGGAGGATCACATCTGGCATTGCCACATGATATATGGCAAGGACCCCTTAAACGACTCTTATGGCGCTGTATCCATTCTCCGCAGCGGCAACACATGCACCGAAAACCAACAATTCAATAAGTCCTCAGGCCAATGCGAGACTCAAGGCCTCGACAGTGGCTGCCCCTTGAGCCTGGCGGGAAACCCAATAAATTTCGCGACAGGCTACAAAATACAAACGGAAAACGATTACTCAACTGCGCATTCACACCCAAGTGCAAATCCACTTGACTTCTCAAGATTCTACAGAAGCGTTGATGGAGCATGGCGGCACAGTTATTCATCCAGGCTCAGCTTCGAAGAAAACTTGATCACGCTTATTCACCTTGATGGAAGTCGATCGTTTTTTGAAAAGAATGGAACGTCTTATGAGGCGAGGCCACCCGAAACAGGAACACTCGTTTATCAGTCGGACCGTTGGAGCTATCACGCCCGCAATAATCGCTCACTTGAATTTGATAGCAACGGAAGGTTAACTGCGCTTATTAAAGCAGGTAGCGCGCTAAGCATTACCTATCTAGACAATATTGCGACCGTCACTGATGGCTTTGGCAACACTTTAAAGTTTACCGAGGACACGTCAAAACAACCTCTTACCGTTATTGCGGGTGACGTAAGCATTAGCTACACCTATAACAATTACAAACAGCTAACCTCCATGACCAAAACCTATCCGACCCATACGGAGAATAAACAATACATCTACGAAGACCCGAAAGACAGCAGACTGCTGACCGGCATTATTGATGAGCGCGGGGTACGTTATGCCACATGGACTTATGATGATCAAGGGCGTGCCATTACGAGTGAACACGCGGCCGGTATGGAAAAAATCTCAGTCAACTACAACCCTGATGGATCATCAACGGTAATCAACGCACTGGGTAAGAAAATCCGATATCAATTTGAATTGATTCAAGGCGTCAAACGCATCAAGTCCATTGCGGGTCTTCCATCGGCCAACTGCCCCGATAGCAACTCAAGTTTCACCTACGACACCCGCGGTCTGCTGACAACAAAGACCGACAACAACGGCAATATAACCACCTATTTCTACAACGACCGTGGCCTGGAAACCTCTCGCACGGAAGCGAGCGGTACTTCTCAAACGAGAACAATCACCACCGAATGGCACCCGACGCTGTATTCCCCAGTGCGAATCAACGAACCGGATCGTTCCATTCACTACACCTACGACACTCAAGGGCGCCAGCTCAGTAAAACAATCATTTCACGTTAATTCAGAAGGATCTGAATATGAACACATTGACATGCAAGGTTGCTCTGCTCGCCCTCGCTTTGGGCGGAGCCATTACCACCCTTACTCTTTGCCAAGCTGCCGAACGTGGCTGGTCGTTCACCTACAATACCCAGGGGCAGCTGGAGTCGTCAGATGGGCCGCGAACAGATGTCAGTGACATTACCCGCTACGCTTACGATGCCAAAGGACACCTGGCACGCATTATCAACGCGCTCGGACACACCACCACATTTTCCAACTTTGACGCCGCCGGCAGCCCTAAGACAGTGGTCGATTCCAATGGTGTTATTACAAACCTGACCTATGCACCACAAGGCTGGGTGAGGTCGTTGAGTACCGCTACCGGCACTGTTCGCCTTGAGCATAATGCCGTGGGCGACATCATCAAGATCATTCGTGCAGACAATAGCTGGTCGACTTACACATGGGACGACGCAAGGCGGCTCATCCGAGTGACCAATAACGCAGGGGAACAGATCGAATTTGATCTCGACCCGATGGGGAACCGGACCGCGGTACGGATCAAGGACAAGACCGGTAAGCTGACCAAACAACATCAATGGGTGTACGACGAACTGGGTCGTTTGCTGCGCTCAGTGGGTGCGGCCGGCCAGACAAGCCAGACACAGTACGACCTCAACGATAATCCGATCGCGCTGACCAATCCCCGCAATCACAGTCACCAACGGGCCTTTGATTCACTGAACCGATGGGTGACGCATACTGACCCGCTTAATGGCATCACTCAACTTGAGTACGACGTTCAAGATAACCTCACCCACGTCCGCGACCCACGGGGTGTAACCACCCAATATCAATACGACGGCCTGGGGAACCTGACGCGGTTGAACAGCCCTGACAGCGGCGCCACTGACTATCAGTACGATGCCGCAGGCAACGTAACGCAACAGGTGGACGCGCGTGGTGTGGTCACGACTTTTACCTACGACGCGCTCAATCGCCTGACCGCCCGCCGCTATCCGACGAACCCGGCACTGGACGTTCAGTTCCACTACGATTCGATTGCCGCCGGTAACAAAGGCATCGGCCGACTGACAGCCGTGGAGGACGTCAACGGGGTGCTGAATTACACCTACGACGCCCAAGGCAACGTTACAACCCAGCGGCAAACAGCGCCCGCAAACACAGCGACTCAGCCAGAACAGATCGGCTATGGATACGATGTCGCCAATCGGTTGAGCAGGATCGATTATCCAACAGGTTTCAGCATCGTCTACTCGCGCAACACCACAGGACAAAT
Organism: Pseudomonas sp. CG7; assembly: GCF_023701885.1. Taxonomy (NCBI): domain Bacteria; kingdom Pseudomonadati; phylum Pseudomonadota; class Gammaproteobacteria; order Pseudomonadales; family Pseudomonadaceae; genus Pseudomonas; species Pseudomonas sp. CG7. The sequence goes on from NZ_JABAEE010000001.1 coordinate 24,481, forward strand.
CAGCCATGTGCAGGTCCGGCGCGGCACGGGGCAGCCGACCGCGTTCGCCAGCAATATCACGTATCAACCTTTCGGTCCGCTTAAAAGCCTGACCTGGGCCAACGGGACTACGCTTCAACGTACCTACGATCTGGACTACCGGCTGACCGCTCAAACCGTTGCAGGCCAGAGCAAGACCTACACCTATGATGCCCATGGAAATATCACCCAAATGCAGCGCAGTTCACTTGGCAACCTTGATTACAGCTATGACGCGCTGGATCGCCTGACAGAAGAAACCACCCCTTCCCAACGGCAGACCTATGTTTATGACGCGGCAGGCAACCGCACCCACAAAGCGCTCGATTTCCTGGTGGATGGCGAGGTGTATGCCACCGCAAATACATTTTATCAGTATGGCGCCAGCAGCAATCGGTCGATGCAAATAGGCCTTCATTCGGTGGACACCGATGCGGCGGGCAACCTGATCGAAGAGCGCACCAATGGTGCCAGCCGGCAGTTTTCGTATGACGAACACAACCGCTTGAGCAACGTGAAAATCGATGGGGTCATCAAGGCTCAGTTCCGCTACAACGCTTTCGGCCAGCGCACGCAGAAAATTACACCGCAACGCACCACGACGTTCGTGTATGGGCTGAGTGGAGAGCTAATAGGCGAAACGCTGTTTGATAACCAAGGCAAGAAACTGACGAGTCAGTTTTACATCTGGCTCGAAGGGATGCCCTTGGGTGGAATCAGTGTGACCTACAGCGCAAACGGCGCACCTGCAAATAGTACCGTGTTCTATCTCCATAGCGATCACCTCAATACACCGCGCAGCGCAACGAACGCGGCACGGGAAAAGATATGGGGGTGGGATTCCCCCGCGTTCGGTACGAGTGAAGCAAGCGGCCCGTTGACAATCAACCTGCGCTTTCCCGGGCAGTACTACGATGTTGAGACTGGATTTCACTACAACTATTTTCGGGATTACGACCCGGAGACTGGTCGCTATGTGCAGAGTGATCCGATTGGGCTCAATGGTGGCCTTAATACCTATGGGTACGTAGGGGGAAACCCAATTTCTAAGTTTGACTTCTGGGGGTTAGCCGCTACCTTTCCTGGAGTTGGCGGCATGAATGGAGTTCAGCTTGGTCAATACGCCCAAGCACAAGCAGCAATAAATTCTCCAGCAGTCTTGGCAGCTCTTCTTAGGCCAACTTCGGATCCTATTATATACGTCTGGGGGGCAGCAGGAGCAGTTGGTGACTTTGGTCGAAACTACAACGACATGAGGGATGCGAACACTATAGGTGCAGATAAATACTTCCACTGCAAAGCAAACTGCGAAGCAGGCCAGCGAGGTCAAGGGGGATCGAACATGGCATGCTTTATAAGTAATGCACGGGAGTGGACAGATCAGAACATAAAAGGCGATCCTGCAACTGCATCCGCAGCCGATCAAATTGCCAACAAACACGGAAGAACAAGAGGACTCTATAATCCCGCACAAAGCTGCGGTGCTTTATGCTCCCTTTTCAGACCCGGCGGACTTGAGGATAGATATTAAACAGATGAAAAAACTCATATTACTTCTCCTACTTATTACTCAAACAGGTTGCGAGCAGATTGAAATAGACAGATGTTTGGATGGAGGCGGCCGTTGGAACCATGAAAAAAGCCGCTGCGAGCACAAGTAACAATTAAAACTAGTGATCGAGCTCAACAGCGCTTACAACCCCATGTGTTACGGTTTAAACAATCCGTAACACACCCTCACAACCAATATGAAATACCTTATCTGCCAGAACAAATTGCGGACCTGATTGAAAAAAATCATCTTCCGGATAGTAAAGCCGTATGTCCCATACGCGCTCAAGAGCAACAACCCCCTGAAAACCGTCCCTAAAACTGCATGACCTTTCTTAACAATAGAATTTTAAGGACAGAGGCAAGCTCTGACGATGCATACTATTAACGCCATTCTCAAACTGCCGAAAACATCAGCAACACTAATTGCTCTGATGTCTGTGGCTTCTGCTGCCATCGTGCTCAGATACCAAGAACCTGTGAGTATTGAACGTATTTGCGAGGAGTCGCCACCCCTGCTAATAAATAATTTCAACAGCTGCGGCCATATTGATCAGACCTTGAGCTCCCTTGAGGCGCAAGGCTACAAGCCTACAACTTTAGAAAGCTTAGAAAAAAACAGTGGTCTTCTGCGGAAAAAATTCTCCTTAAACATATTTGAAGTACCCTACTACAAAATAGACAGCAACACCGACACTGCGCAATTCGGCTTTATAAATGGACGATTATTTTCCATATCCTACTTTCCGAAAGCATCAGACACCGTATTCGAAAAACACCCAGCAAATAAATCCGGGACACTGACTGTAAAACACCTGAGCAGTCACCAAGGTTTGAAATACATATCATGGTCAAATAATTACCTTGAAACCTATATCACTTGGTGGATATCGAGATTCTCATAAGGGCTAGCATATGAGTTACTAAACGTTACGACTATGACTACTTGAAAGTCGTATCCGCGAATCAACGTTTGCCTGAACTAGTAGACATGCGTTGGATCCGCTTATTTGAACCGTCGCTCGCCCTTAATCGGCTTGGTGCAACGCATTGGCAACCAATGTAAACGCAGGCGAAGGTTGCCGCCGGCTGGGGTAGTACAAATAGTAGCCTGAAAACGGCGGACACCAGTCTTCCAGCACGCGCGCCAACCGCCCCTCTTGAAGGTGGGGTTCAAACTCCTCTTCTGGCAGATAGGCTATGCCCAGTCCAGCGACTGCCGCCTGCACGATATGAGTCGACGTGTTGAAAATGAGTTGGCCATCTACTCGCACGTTCACCTGCTTGCCGCGTCGCTCGAAATCCCAGACATAGAGCCCGCCCGATGTAGGCATGCGCTGATTGACGCAACGATGATTCAGCAGGTCGCGCGCATGCCCGGGAACGGCACGATTGGCAAAGTCCGCTGGCGAAGCCACGGCAGCCATCCGCAACGCAGGGCCGATCGGGACCGCGATCATGTCCTTGTCGATGGTATCGCCCAGGCGCACGCCCGCATCAAAACGATCCGCCACGATGTCCCGAAATCCGTAGCAGACGTCGCACTCGACATTGATATCCGGGTAATCGTGCAGCAGCCCGGTCAGTTTGGGCAGCAAGGGCGTGCGCAGGACATGATCGCCGCAGGTAATGCGCACAGTGCCTGCGGGCTTGTCGCGCATTTCCGTGAGCCTATCCAGCTCGGCTTCTATTTCATCGAAGCGATTACCGATGGCGTGCAACAGCCGTTCGCCCGCAAGGGTCGGCGAAACGCTGCGGGTGGTCCGCGTCAGCAAGCGGATCTGCAAGCGTGCTTCCAGCCCACTGATCGCCTGGCTCAGCGCCGATTGGGTGACGCCCAGCGCCCCGGCAGCTCGTGTGAAGCTGCCTTCGCGCGCCACCGTGACGAAAGACAGCAAATCGTTGAGATTTCTTTTGACCATGGCAGCAGCACTTCAAGCAGATTGATTAGCCATGCTTATAGCCTTGTTAAGCATTCATTAGCTAGTCGCATCACTGCTCTCAAGTCACCATGAACCCATGAACAGACACCCATGCACAACTGCGATGCGATCGGCCCGGCGTGGTTTGCTGGCGGTAATGCTCGTGTTTGGCAGCTACGCAACGATGAGTGGTGCCGCGTCGGCGCCCTCGAAAACGGAGAACAGGGTGATGTGGATGACCGTCGGCGAACACCGCTTCGCCATCACCTTGGCCGACAACGCGGCCACCCGCGCGTTTGTCACGTTGTTGCCGCTGACGGTGGCGATGAGCGATCTCAACCGTAACGAGAAATACGCCACCCTTCCCCAAGCGCTACCTGCCGAAGCCAGCAAGCCGGGAACGATCCGCAACGGCGACTTGATGCTGTATGGCACAGACCCCCTGGTCGTCTTTTATACGAACTTCGACTCGGCCTACGCCTACACCCGCCTTGGGCAAGTGGACGACACCGCGAAGTTGGCTCAAGCGCTGGGCCGACGAGATGTGCAAGTGACCTTTTCCCAACACTGATGTCTCCCCATCGACAGGATCCCCAATGAAAAAGATCATCGTTTTACTCACCCTTCTTGTCACTTCGCTCACAGCCATAGGAGCCGATATGTCCAACGGCGCAGATAACTTTTATACCAGCGACGATGTGACCGTACAGAAGGTCAACTTCAAGAACCAATATCAAATGACCGTGGCAGGTAACCTGTTCATGCCGAAAAAACTCAATGGCAAGACCCGAAGTCCGGCGATTGTCGTCGGCCACCCGATGGGCGCGGTCAAGGAGCAGAGCGCCAACCTCTATGCCACGAAAATGGCGGAAAAAGGCTTCGTGACCCTTTCCCTGGACTTGTCGTTCTGGGGCGAAAGCGAGGGGCGGCCGCGTAATGCCGTCTCGCCAGATATCTATGCCGAGGACTTCAGCGCCGCGGTGGACTTTCTCAGCGCCCAGCCTTTCGTCGACAAGGAGCGGATTGGCGCGATCGGCATCTGTGGCAGTGGCAGCTTCGTGATCAGCGCAGCCAAGATCGACCCGCGCATGAAAGCCATCGCTACGGTGAGCATGTACGACATGGGTGGCGTCAATCGCAACGGGTTGAAGCATTCCCAAACGCTCGAACAGCGCCGGGCGATCATCGCCCAAGCCACCCAGCAGCGTAACGTCGAGTTTGCCGGCGGTGAAACGCTCTACACCCGCGGTACGGTGCACCAGTTGGACGCCAACACTCATCCCATCCAACGTGAATTCTATGACTTCTACCGCACCCCCCGCGGCGAGGGCACGCCATCCGGCTCGTCGAAAGACCTGACCACGCACCCGACGCTGACCAGCAATATCAAGTTCATGAACTTCTACCCGCTCAATGACATCGAGACCATTTCACCGCATCCGATGTTGTTCATCGCAGGGGCCGATGCGCACTCCCGGGAATTCAGCGAGCAAGCGTATAAGCTCGCCGGTCAGCCCAAGGAACTGGTCCTCATTCCCGGAGCTGGCCATGTCGATCTTTATGATCGGGTCGACCTCATTCCGTTCGATAAGCTGACAACCTTCTTCCAGAGCAATCTGAAGTAATATCTGGCCCAGTCGAGAGACCTATCGATCTACCCCCGCTTAAGCTTCCTGAACGCCTGCGGCTCCCAAACTCGCATCGCCAGCAACAGCGCAGTCCCACGTTTCTCTGACAGCGGCGCGGCCAACGATTCGTTGTGAAGCGCCGCCAGTTTGCTGCGCAACTTGTGGATGTCGACTTGCAACTGGGCGTAAGCGGGCTTCGTCAACATGCCATGGGCAAAGTGCAGGGTTTCATCGGGGACGTCGAATCGGCTCGCCATGAAATCCGGCAAACCCTGCCGCAGGAAAAACCCTCGGATAGGACCGTCCGGCAGCCAATCGAAATCCCGCGCGACCAGCAACCTGATGCGATTTCCCGGTTTCAGATCCGCCAGGCCCATCCGTTCCAACACCAACAAATGCTTGATGCACTCGGCTTTTGACACGCAGTAGGCGGACACGATGTCTTCCAGCGACCAGTGATTCAGCGCACACACCGCCACCAGCAACAACTTTTCGTCTGAGACCAGTTGCGTTTCCTGTTCAAGCGTCAACATGTGCAGGCGTGGGGTCGTTCGCTCTGCCTCCTGAAGCAATTCCGCCATCGTCAGGCCCAGCAACTCACAAAACTGTGCAAGGCGTTCGATCGTCAGGCGACCGCTGGCCAGCAGGCGCTTTACGCTGGGCTCCGACAGGTCGAGCGCTTGAGCAACATCGCGATAGGTCATGCCAGCGGCCTTGAGATGCTGTTTCAGGGTGGCGATGAGTTGGGCAATCTGGGTCATAAGTATTGATATCCGATACTGTTGGTATCAGCTTAGCGAATTATCCACGAATAAGTTGCGAGTTCCGCCACCCTCTCCCCATGCTTGAAACTCAAAAAAGCCGAGAGGTCAGCATGTTCAGCAAAAACGCAGCGCACGTTTCTCCAACATCAGGCGCGCCCTCCATGGGCGACCTGCAGATTGGCGATATGGTGTTCATCCGGGTCACCGCGCGGCCCTTCCTGGAAGTCGCCAACGCGACGAATGCGTGGACGAATCATGTGGGCGTGGTGGTCGACAACCGCGGCGATGAGCCGGTGATCGCGGAAAGCACGTTTCCGTTTTCACGCACCACCTCGCTCAGCCGATTTCTCAAGCGCTCCGAGCATGAATGCTGCACAGTGGCGAGGCTCACGCGACCTCTCACCGACACGCAACGCGCGGCACTTCAGAACGCCGCGGATCATCGGCTGGGTACGCTCTATGACACGGGCTTCAATATAAGCTCGCGGCGCCAGTTCTGCTCTCGTTTCGTTCGTGAGGTCATCGATGAAGCAACTAATGTTCAGCTCGGTGAAGTGGAGACGTTCGCGACCTTGCTGCAAGATAATGCCAATCCGAACCTGGCGTTCTGGCGGCTGTGGTATTTCGGCCGAATTCCTTGGCAACGTCGTACCGTCACACCGGCCAGTCTGCTTCGAAGTCCGGACGTGCGGGTCATTTTCGATTCCCAACTGAGTGACACCGCATGACCAACGATGTGCAAGCGCTTCCCCCTTCAAGATCGTTGCCCTGCCTCACCCGGCGCAGCGTGCTTCAGGCTGGCACGGCCGGGATTGCCTTCGGCGTGCTGTCCCCCTGGTCGTGCTGGGCAGCCTCTTCGGGCGTCCTGGTTAACGACGTGACACTGCTCAACCCAGTCTGGGTGAATCGTCTGCTGGCGCCGCGCACCACCGATGAGATCCGCCAGGCGCTTGCCCAGTGGACAGGCCCTGTAAGCATCGGGGGTGGCCGCTATAGCATGGGCGGACAGATTGCCAGCGAAGACAGCCTGCACCTCGATATGCGTCAGTTCAATCAGGTCATCCACTATTCGCCTGAGAACAAGGTCATACGCGTGCAATCAGGGATGCGCTGGCGCGACCTCCAGACCGTCATCGACCCGGACGATCTGTCGGTGAAGATCATGCAGAGCTATGCCAACTTCACCGTCGGCGGTGCGCTGTCAGTCAATGCTCATGGGCGTTACGTCGGCGCCGGGCCGATGAGCAACTCGGTACGCGCCCTGCAACTGGTGCTCGCCGACGGTTCCGTCATGGAAGCGTCCCGCACCGTGAATACCGATCTGTTTCACGCGGCCATCGGTGGTTATGGCGCGCTGGGGGTCATTACCGAGATCGAACTGGACCTGGCAACAAACGTCACGATGGAACGCCAGGTCCACCACATGCCGATTGCCGATTACCCCCAGTTCTTCAATGACCAGATCCGCGGAAACGACCAGGCGATCCTGCACAATGCCGATCTGGCGCCGCCCCACTTTGACCAAGCCACCGCCATCACCTGGAGCACCACGAAAAAAGCACTGACCGTCGAGGAACGGCTGGTCGCACCGGGGCAATCGTACACGCTCGATCAGACCATCATGTGGGGCGTGGCCAGACTCCCCGGCGGCCCGTTGATTCGCAAGGATGTGGTCGATCCATTGCGCTACCTCAGCCACCCGGTGGTACGCCGCAACTACGAGGCCAGCAGGGACGTCGCCGCCCTCGGACCGATTGCTACCCGAAACAGCACCTACGCCTTGCAGGAATATTTCGTACCGGTAGCTCACCTCAACGCGTTTGTAATGAAGATGGCCGATCTACTGAAGGCCCATGACGTCGATGCCGTGAACATCTCCATCCGCCACGCGCCACCCGCACCTGACTCGTGTCTGCCCTGGGCCCGGAAGGAAGTCTTTTCATTCGTGCTTTATTACTGGCAATACGTTGGCGTGGCCGACCGCGAAAAGGTCGGCGTATGGACGCGCGAACTGATCGAACTTGCGCTGGCGTTTGGGGGCACCTATTACCTGCCTTATCAGCTGCATGCGACGCGACAACAGTTCGCAAGTGCCTATCCCGGCGCGCAACGGCTGTTCGCACTCAAGGCGCGGTTCGATCCGCAGAAGCGATTCCGGAACAAGCTTTGGGATAAGTATTACGTGGGATAGCGCGGACGACGGGGCCAGTCCACTGAAAATACGCACCGCGAAAACGGCAATCCGCTTGGAGATCCCGGATGACTCGATCATTGTCGAGCGTCGCGTAAAGCCCGTTGCCAACGTCAGGAAAAATCCTGAGAAAACGCAAAGCTGATACCATCCAAACATCGACACGCCGAGCAGAACAACATGAATCGCCGCAAGAAAATAAACCAGTTGTTAAAGGCTAACGCCAAGAAAGCCAGTGCCAAGTTGGCGCCCAAAAACAAAAATCAATACATCAGCAAAGCCGACCGATTGAAATTGGAGGCTGAAGCCAGTGACGCCCCCATTATTTCCTCGGAAGGCTGAGCCACGTCATTGCCCCCTGAAGCCCTGCGCCCGAACCGCCGCGCCTCGCGGCTTATCTCTGGCATCCTGTAGGGCAACGATGGCCAACGACGCAACCCAGACCACCGAAACCCCGTAGTTGAGCCGCTGGTACAGGCCAAACAAGTGCCCGTCGGCCATTGCCGTCGCCATCAGCATCACCGTTACGATGGCGAGGATTACGCAGATCGCAGAGAACATGGCGAACCTGGACGACAAAAGCAACGACTTGCCAAGGAACGCCCACAGCGCCCCTGCCAGGGTAAGCGAGATGAACATCACCAGCCCCGCAAGGTTGTGGCTCTGTTGCGAGATCGACGGTTCAATCGGCGCACAACCTTGGTCACAGGAAAAATAGCCGGCCGCGAAACTTGCCAAGCCATGGACGAATATCAGTGCCGCACTCAGCAAGGCCATCCGCGATGCCTTGAACCGTCTCGCCACGCCTGTTGCGAAAAGCACGAACATCACACCCAGCGGAAAGTTGTTCACCCAGGCAGAGAAGCCGTGGGTTGGTGCTCCAACAGCGCCTAGTTGGCTCATGGCTTGATCCAGATGGCTGTAGCCTGGATAGCTTTGCGCAGTCAGTGCGACACCCAAAAGCAGCCAGAACGGAATCAGTATTCCGAAGCCTAGCAAAGCACGATCGATGGTTTTCATGAGATGACATTCCTTGTCGTTGTGATGTGATGTGATGTGATGATCAATATTGCATTGATCCAAGCGTCCAACCGCTCAATCAAGAACCGGGTGCAGGAAACTGCGAAGGGTCAATAACGTACCGGACATGGCAAGTGATTGCAGGCTCAATCCTTTGAATTCTGGAGAAAACGGATTCTACACAGAATACGCAGTCAATCATTAATCGGGATCGAAACACCATGGATGAACGCCAAACAATCATCAAGAACAAGATCCGCACCATGGTGATCGGTGGCGAATCTGACGAGATCACCTATCGATCAGAGTGGCTCGGTTACCTGCCCTTCCCGGTTTCTCATTGGATTGAACACCAGGGCGAAAGCTTTTCCAGCGACTTACCGTTTGATTGGACCCTCGAAGATCTGGTGAGCCTTGAGCGAATGGGCTTCTTGGAAACACTAGAAGCCTACGAAAACCCGGAGGACCCTTTTGATCGGGATATCCGGTATCGCGTTCATGTGGGATACGTATAACAGTAGACTGGAGAAGATCGACAACCCAAGGAACGGAAAGAAAATGGGCATTCTTGATCGCTTGTTCGGCGGCCGCTTTACCCTGCCGCCACCAGAGGAAACGACTCTCAGCGACGCGGCGATCATGCGGGAGCTGCATCCTTATCGCGCCGAACTGAAGGCGTTTACCCAAGCCCTACTGGCCCGTATACCAGACGCCGAAGGTGCCAGGCTGGTCAGGCGCGTGCTGCGCATTTACGGTTCGGGCCAGGAACCGGCCACCGCGCTGGTGGAAGGCTTGCTGGATGCAGACAGAGGCCAGAAGCTCGAACTCTTGGCGTTGCTAGGCGTCGACTGGAAAGGCTTTGATGGTTTCGAGTATCTGGTGCCCTATCTGGTCAGCGCCAGCGGGGTAAAAGAAACTTACCCCTACCGCTATGAGGGCACGCTGCCGATGTCGGAGACGCTGGCCAATTTCGACCGATGGCTCGTGGCATTCGACAAACGCTACCTGCACCTTGACGCTGGTGGCGACGAATATGTCGGGTTCATTGCCGATGTCGACCAGGTCGAAGCCATGATCGAACTCGCACGGCAAGCAGGTGTTGCAGTGCGCCTCGAAAGCTTTTGAACCGGAATGGGTATTCGCTGAATCTCGTTATCCCGCTGAACGAAGCAAGCCGCATCACAGTCGGAGCAACAAGACCCTCGGCAAAGAAGCCTGGCCCCATGCTCCTACGATCCATTGCTCTCGCTGCACTGTTCACCTTGGCTACCGGCACGGCGAGCGCTGCGCCGGAACCGCTGCGCCTGGAAAGCCTGAAACGCTGCGGCGACCTGCTGCAAAGCCAGCATCAGGAGTGGTGCCTGACAGCACGCGGGCTGGGTGATGCAACGCCGCAACTGAAGTTGGGAGCAAAGGCGATACCCGCAGACGCGGTCCAGCGCGAAGGGAACAACCTGCGCGTGCGCCTGGATGCCGCCGATTACCAAAGCGGCCCGCTCTGGCTGGAAGACGGCTCACGCACCAGTAATGCCGCCTGGCTGACCTTGCGCAACAGTCACGTGCTGGCCGCCGGGCCGGACGCAGTGGCGAAGAACATGGACGGCCTGACCACTTATGTCGACCTGGTCAGCGTGCTGATCGAGGAAGACCGCGATGGCCGCCAGGAAGCCGAGCGCCTGGCCCACAAGTACGGCGCGAAGGTGGTCGGCAGCATCGCGCCGCTGAACCTGTATCAACTTCGCTTGCCCGCCAAGGACCTGGTGCAGCGCGATGCACTGGTGCTGCGCCTGGGCAGCGAGACCAGCGTGGATGCCGTGGTGATCGAGGAGTCCTCCGCCGAAGAAACCGAGCAGGCCCCAGCCCATCCTGAAGAACCGAAGAAACCCGCCCTGGACTCCGACGAATGGGCCGCGAATCGCTTTCTCGACGCGGTGAACTATTACCAACGGCGAATCCCCGGGCGTCAGCCACCCATCCAGCCGCAACCGGTGCGCATTGGCCTGAGCGAGCGGGATGTGGACTTCGACACGACGGATTTCGCGGACGACCTCGGCGCCTGCTCGCCGCCGCGCACTTGCGTCTACGCCCGCGATGCAGACAAACCGGACAACCACGGCACGACCGTCGCCGGCATCCTCGCCGCACGTTGGGATGACAGCGGCAACACCGGTTTTCTCCGTGGGCTGGACAAGGCCAGCGGTGGCTTCGAGGTCATTGTCGAACGTAACTCCGATGCCGGCATCACCGCCAACATCGCCGCCTCGGTCAACCTCGTGGAAGACGGCGTGCGTGTGCTCAATTGGAGCTGGGGCATCCACCGCGTCGGCGCCAAAGACATCAAGGGCGATGACGTCGACTCGCTGCTGCGCTCGGGCCTCGCCATGGGCGGCTACGAAGAACTGCTGGAAGAGTTTTTCCTTTGGCTGCGCAAGGCGCATCCTGACGTGATCGTGGTGAACTCCGCTGGCAATGGTTCTTCCTTCTCGGGCAGCGACGAATATCGCCTGCCCTCCTCCTTCATCACCGAGCAATTGCTGGTGGTCGGCGGTCACCAGCGCAGCGAGCACGCTGGCGTTGCCGTCGACGACCCGGCCTATGCGGTCAAGCGCAGCTCCTCGAACATCGACATGCGCGTCGACATCACCGCCGCCGCTTGCGCCCACGCCTCGACGACCCGCGCCGGCCAGGACAGCGCCGTGCATTGCGGCACGTCCTACGCCACGCCGATGGTCGCGGGCTTGCTGGCGGCGATGCTGTCCATCAACCCGCAACTGCAACCCGAGCAATTGCGCATGCTATTACGCCGCAGCGCCATGACCATCGGCGAAAACCACGACTTCGAACAGATGGACGGCGAAGACCTCACCGCGCCCATCCTGCCGTCGGAACGCCGCTACCAACTCAACGACAAGGACGTCGGCCGCTCGGCACGGCTGGACATGCAAAAGGCCCTGGATTTGGCGGCGCAAAGCCGTGATCGTGTGCGTTGAACCGACGAGTCATGGGGCCAATCGGTAAGTGGATTGCACCAAGCCCGACGCAAAGCTGCGGCTGGATACGAGTTTCAAATCCACATCCTGCCCAAGCCCGCCAAACAACGGCCGCCCCGAGCCAATCAACACCGGAACGGTGGTAATCACCATATCGGTCACCAAGCCCTCGCGCAGGAACGACTGCACCACCCGCCCGCCATCCACATAGACGCGCTGCACGCCTTGGCTTGCCAGCTCCGTCATCAACGTCTTGGGTGCCAGGTTGGAGAAACGCAGCTTATTCTTCAACGCCTCGGGCACCGGCGAATCGGCCAACTGTTTGGACAGCACCACCACGGGCCGGTCGTAGAACCAGGTGTCGAAGGTCCGGACCTTTTCATAGCTCCCGCGCCCCATCACGATGACATCCTTGTCGGTGATGAAGTCTTGATAGCCGTGGTCCTCGGATGGGTCGTCGCGTTGCAAGAGCCAGTCGATGTCACCGTCGGGCCGAGAAATGAAACCATCCAGGCTGGTGGCGATGAAGACGTGAGCGGTAGGCATTTGAGGCTCCTTTGTTGTGGTGTGTGTCTGATACGCCGCACTTGGCAGGTTTTGGGGCCGCTTCGCGGCCCAGCGGGAGCAAGCTCCCTCGCCACGGGTTTGTCGATTGGCTTAAGTGAACAGCATTGGGCTTACACGCCTGCCTACCAGTTGTAACTGACTTTGGCGGTAATCTCGCGCCCCGGGTTGTAGAAGTTCGCTGTGCCGGAACCGACCACGTGCTGCTCATCCAGCAGGTTGCTGACGTTCACCGCAAGGTCGGTGCCCTTGGCGATCTCGTAGTTGAAGGCGGCGTCGAACAGCGTGGTGCCATCGCTTTTGCCGGAGTTGGCTGCATCGAAGTAATAAGAGCCGACGTAGCGCGCCCCCAAGCCAACGCTGACATCCGTGCCGGGCACGTCGTAATAACTCCAGAGCGAAGCGGAATGCTTGGGTGCCGTGGAGAACTCATTACCCTTCAGGGAGCTGCCGTCGTACAACGAACCGCGCAGTACCTCGGACTCCATATAGGAGTAGCCACCAATCAGGCTGAGGTTCTGCGTCACCTGCGCCTTGGCCTCCAGGTCGAGGCCACGGGCCCGCGATTCGCCCACCGTCTGTTGCTCAATGATGCCGCTCGGCAGCACCACGGCGATGGTGACGTTTTCCTGGGTCAGGTCATAAACGGCTGCGGAGAACAGTGCGTCCATCCCCATCGGCGCATACTTCACGCCCACTTCGTACTGCGTGCCCGTCTGCGGTGTTACGCCAACCTGAGGCGGCGAGACGGATTCCACCATGCTCACATAGGTGGACACCTCATCGTTGACGATATAGGTCAACGCACCTCGGTAGGAGGTTTCGGAGAAGTTGTCTTTCTCCGTGGATATCAAGCCTTTGCTGGTAAGGTCCATCGAGTCGTTGCGCATACCCGCGGTGACGATGAAACGCTCATAGAACGATAGGTTCTGCTGAAGAAACACAGCCTTGGTGGTCGCGTCTCGCTTGTTGACGGCATACGGCGTGATTGAGCGTGGAACGCCAGTAAACACGGGATTTGCAATGTCAATCGGGGTGGTCAGGGCGTAGACCGAGCTTTCCTTGGTGGTCGAATCGAGATACTCCACGCCCACCAGGCTGCTGCTGTCGATGTTCTCGAAGCGGGCATCGTATTGCAGCATCAGATTGCCGTTGAACTGGTCGGCCTCACTGTCCGTTCCAAACAGATACCGGTCAACGGTAGTACCGACACGTGCGGCGCTGTCGCTGAGGTAAACGTAGCCAAAATCATCGGTCAATTTGCTGTAGCGCAGATTGCTGCGCAGTACAAAGCCGTTGTCGAAGTCATGGGTGACGTTACCGCTGAGGCTGGTGCGCTCGACATCGTGGAAGTTGTAGCTGGGCTCACCATAGAACTTGCTGCGGTCGTATTCCTTGTCCAGCGGATAGCCGCCACTGTTGGGCGAACTTTCAGTTTTCAGATAGTCCAGAATCACGGTGGCTGACGTGTAATCCGTGGGTGCCCAGGTGAGGCCACCCATCACCAACCGGTTGTCGTCCTGTGAGTGATCGTACTCGCGGTCGCTGTTCTGGCCTTTGGCAGTAAAGCGGCCAGCCAAGGTTTTCTCGTCGTTCAGCGCATCCCCCACATCGATGCCTGTCTCGACATGGTCAAACGACCCGTAGGTCACATAGCCTTGGCCAAACTGCTCGAAGCGCGGTTGTTTGGTCACGAAGTTCACCGAGCCACCCGGGTCCGCGGGGCCAAACAGCGTGGAGTTGGCGCCACGCAAAATCTCGATGCGCTCATAGGCGAATGGATCTTCGCGTACGCCGCGCATCGAACTCAGGGTCAAGCCGTCACGGTAGGTGGTGGCCTGGAAGCCCCGGATCTGGAAATAGTCGTTGCGGTCATCCGTACCATAGAAGTCACTGACCACGCCCGGCGTGTATTGCAGCGCCTCTTCCGTGGTGCTGACGCTGCGTTGCTCCATTTCCTTGTTGGTCACCACCGACACCGATGCCGGTGTATTGAGAATGCTGGTTGCCACCTTGCCGCCAACCCAGAGCTCCTGGGCGACCACCGAGTTGGCGTCGTCGTCGGCACTGACCCTGACCTTGGCGTTGATGATGAGGGGTGCAAGGCGGTAGTCCTCGACGTCCGTTGCGCCGAGCTCCAGCGGGCCGGCGGGCTTTGGTCGAGGGGACAGTAGATAGGCATTCGGGCCTTGCTGTTCGATTTGCAATTCGCTCCCCTGCAGCAACGATGACAGCGCTGTCGATGTATCGAGCGTGCCATTCACGCCAGCAGTGGTGCGGTTCACGACACTCGACGCGTCGAAGGAAAGACTGATGCCAGCCTCCCGCGCAAAACGGTCAAGCGCCGGCGCCAGTGGGCCGGCAGCGATGTTCCACTGCTTGACTTGATTGCTGTGGTCAGCGTTCGAGGTTTGCGCCAGCGATGGCAATGCGTAGCTGCTCACGATCAAACCCAAAATCGCACCGTGCAAGGCACGATTTAATGGATGGCGCTGTGAAACCGGGGACGAACTCATTTTCTCGCTCCAAGAAAGGACATTGGCAGACTGGCCTGTATTCCGGCCTTCCTTAGAGGTCGAACGAGAATGAGAAAGCACCTCATTCTTTTTCAGGTAGCGCAAAGTTCCGATGGGCTCAGGTGGCAGCGGTCACGGTCACCCAATAGCGGGTCCGATAATCAATGTGCAAGCGCAGTGATTGCGCGATCAATGCCAGGACCTGATCGTTGTCGGCGAGCTGGAAGGTGCCGGAAACGCGACGATCCGCGATCTCTTCGGCGCAGCGCAGTACCCCGGGGCGATAACGCGACAGCTCCACGATGAAATCATTGAGGCGCATATTGCTTGCACTGATCACCCCGTCACCCCAGCTCCATAGATCAAGGCCATTGCCTTTGAACGTTCGGGCGCCACTTGATGTGAACAGCAACTGATTGCCTGCCTGGACGCTACGGCTCGCAGGCGTTTGACTGGAGCCAGGGAAAACCGTGACTGATCCTTCCTGAGCCGCGACCAGAGTGCCATCGCCAAGCTCGCGTGCCAGAAAGCGGGAACTCTGGGCGCGCATGATTCCGTCACGGGATTGCACCCAGAACGGTCTCGCTCGAGGCGAGTGTCGATCCGCACCGACATTCACGATGATTTCACCCCGTCGCAGGATGATCAGGCGTCGCTGGGCGTCGAAATCGCTGTCGACGGCACTATCACTATTGAGCTGGATAAGGCTGCCATCATCGAGTTGGAAGCGTCGTTGCTCGCCGGTGTTGCTGTGTTGCTGCGCAAGCATCGCGGGTACGGGTGTGTAGTCCCGACCGAGCCAGGCTGCCGTGCTGACAGTCGCCAACAGGCCCAGTAGCTTCAGGCTTTCGCGCCGCCGCATTCCATGATGGGTGCCATTAAGGGTTTGTCGCGCCAGTTGAGCGGGCACGCCGGCGAATTCATCCCCAAGCGTTTCCACACGCTGCCACGCCAACACATGCTCCGGGCGCTGCCGGAGCCAGTGCTCAAAAGTGCGCTGTGTCTGTTCATCGGCTTGATTGAAGCGAAGGCGCACCAGCCATTGGATCGCCTGCTCGACAATGGCCGGATCCAGCGCCTGCGGCTCACGACTCGACATAACGCAAGCGATAGCAGTGTTGCAGGGCCGTGGCCAGGTCGCGTTCCACCGTCGCGCGGGAAACACCCTGCTTTTCGGCTATTTGCGCGCACGTCAGACCGTCGAGTCGGGCCAATAAAAATGCCTGGCGAACTCTCGGTTTGAGCATACCGAGCATGCGGTCTATGCGCTCGAGCGCATCAAGAATCATCAGCCGGCTTTCTTCCGAGGGCACCTCGTGTTGAGGTAGCAACGCGATGCTTTCCAAGTAGGCACGTTCGAGTTCGCGACGACGATACTGATCAATCATCAGTCCGCGGGCGATACTACTCAAATAGGCGCGGGGTTCGCGCAAGGGGCTGGACTGACGGGACTTGAGCAGGCGTACGAAGGTGTCCTGCGCCAAATCTGCTGCGTTATCGCGACATCCAATGCGTCGGATTAGCCAGCCGTATAACCACGAGTGATGGGTTCGATAGAGCAGCCCTAGATCTGCAGTACCTAGTGTTTCATCGCTGCGCATCGGAATCCCGGCAAGTACATGATTGATAATTAATCGCATTCTACTCAGGCGATAGGCCTTAGGCAAATACGTGGCGCTCAGTGTCCGCTTCTGGGCGAACGCTTCTCCACCCAACCTCGATACTGGCGGGTGCGAAATGCCAGGGCGAGCTGTTGCAGGATCAGCGCGCGCAACGGCGACACGCTCGGGTCGGGCTTTTTAGCCCGACTCAGTTTGTGCAATTGAAACTTCACGACCGCCACGGCGCCCCAATCAACTGTGGGAGCGAGCTTGCTCGCGATGGCGTCGGTACATTCAACATTGATGCACGCGGCCCCACCGCGATCGCGACCCAGCATGCCCCTCTACCGGTTTGCGGGCAAATGGGCGGACTGCCTGGAAACCCGATTCATCGCACAACCCGGTTCATTGCATCAATGAGGTCTGCCTTGCCGCCAGCAAGCGAAGGCGCTGAAGCAGCCACCTTATCGTGTGGGAACCCAAGGGGCATGGCGCTGGCAGCGTCCAGCTGTGCCAGTTGATCCGCCGTCAGCTGAACTTCGACTGACGCCAGGTTATCGGCCATCTGCTCCGGCGTGCGTGGACCGATGATCGGGAGTGTTCCCTTGGCCAGCACCCAGGCGATTGCGATCTGGCCCGGCGTGTGGCCGGTCTCTTCGGCGATCGCTAACACCGCATCCACCGTCGAGGTCTTGCGCTCGCTGTCCTCATCGTGGATCACCGCCCCCAAACCCTGCGCACGACCGGTTTCCCCTTTGCGGTATTTACCGGTCAGCAAACCACCGCCGAGCGGTGACCATCCGACGGCTCCCAGATTGAAGGCAGCGGCCATCGGCAGGAGTTCGCCTTCGGCCGAGCGCTCCACCAGGCTGTGCTCCAATTGCACCGCCGATATCGCCGACCACCCACGAAGCTCCGCCAGGGTGGCGGCCGTTGCCACGCGCCAAGCCGGGAAGTTCGACAGTCCGCTATAGAGCACTTTGCCAGAGCGGATCAGGTCATCCAGCCCCCGCACAATTTCGTCGATAGGCGTTACGCCATCAGGCATGTGCACCCACAAAAGATCAATGTGATCCGTCTTGAGGCGCTTGAGGCTGGCCTCCACCGAGCTGCGCATGGCTTTGCGGCTGTTGCCGGAGCGCAGGACGCCGGCACCGGGTGAATCACCCAGCGAGAACTTGGTCGCCAGAACCACTTCATCACGCTCGGTCGCCATGAAATCGCCGAGCATGGATTCCGATTGGCCAAATTGATATTGATCGGCCGTATCGATGAAATTGCCCCCTGCTTCCCGGTAACCGTCGTAGATTCTACGGGCCTCGTCCAAGTCGGCCCCGTAGCCCCAGCCTTTACCAAAGTTGCCAGTGCCCAGCGCGAGGGAAGAGACCCGCAAGCCGGTATTGCCGAAAATGCGATAGCGCATGACGGACTCCTTCAGGGCAAGAGGCTACGGCGACCTGCGCTGGGTTGAGAGTGAATGAGTGCGCATGGAGTCTAGACGGGTTATTGCGGGCTTGCTGCGATGGGTTGGCTCGCCTATTGAACCTGACTCAAGAGATTGATAGGGTTGCCTCTCTTTCAAAACGCCCTCCCGGTTCGCCGGGAGGGCGTTTTCGTTTTGGTTCCCCCAACCACAAAGGAACCATGAAATGAAAGCCCCCGTTGAAATCAGTTTCGGAGCTGATACCACCTTAGGGTATGTGCGGTACGGCAATGGCCCCATTCACGTACTGGTCATGCATGACTGGCTGGGCGACCACTCCAGCTACGATGCCGTCATGCCCTGTCTTGACGGTCGCGCGTTTACCTATGTTTTCGTTGATGTGCGTGGCTACGGACAATCCATTGAATTGGCTGGCGAATTTACGGTAGAGGAGATTTCCTCCGATTGCCTCATGCTCGCCGACCAGCTCGGTTGGACGCGCTTCCACGTAGTCGGCCATTCAATGACCGGGATGATCACGCAACGTATCGCTGCGGATGCCCCGTCTCGCGTCGCAAGCGCGATAGCGGTGTGCCCCGTTTCTGCCGCTGGCAATCGGTTGAGCCCAGAAGCGCTGGCGTTCTTTGCCAGCACGGCAGAAGACGACGAGGCCCTTCGGCGGCTGTTCAAATTCGTGACTGGAGGTCTCTCCGATGGGTGGGTTGATCTCAAGGTCCAACAAAGCCGCGACACAGTCTCACCTGCCTGCCGGGCGAGGTACCTCGAAATGATGGTCACGGCAAATTTCGTCGATGACATTCGAGGCCTTGAACCACCGTATTTGATTATTGTCGGTGACAAGGACCCCGGACTTGATGCCGCGGCTATGGCCAGAACCTTTCTGGCGTGGCATCCGAACGCAGAACTGCATGTTATCCCGAACTGCGGTCATTACCCGATGCAGGAGTGCCCGCCTTATTTCGCAACTGTTATCGAGGGTTTCCTGAAACGCCACACCGGTTGACCTGAATGGCGTAAATCAGGCTGCGTGCGGACATCATCGGGCCCCTGGCCTGGATTGTCCGCAACGGCTCAAGACATAGTTTTTTGGATGTCCTTAACGACAACACAAACAACCGCTGATCACCGGCTGATCAGGATCATTCTCAAGAAATGCAACCACGACTTCCATGCCCGTCCGGGGCGGCCCCATCTCACAACGCCAATCGGACGCCCTCTTCAGCCAACAACGACTTTTGTCGTCAAATCGATCTTCACGATCCCAGGGGAACTCGACCTTGATCCTTGGGAAGCGCCGATCACCCTGGATTTCTTCGTCCTCCAGGGCAATGACTACAGCGGTCTGGTTGCGTAGTACCTGCGGTTTCTTGTGAGCCAACGGCGGACGATAGGACACATTCCATGGAAGCACGATAAAGCGGTTGCGGTAACCCTGATGGAAGTCATCTTCGGTTCCCGTGTTGCCACTGGCGACGTGCTCACTCATTACCCGTGGTTGCCGGCCTTCGTGGACGACCTGGGTCAGTAGCCATGGGGTGTTCCACTCCTGGCGCGGATGGCCTGAGATGTCCAGTACTTGGCCGCTGACTAACCGAGTCTGGTCACTCTGCCCTTCGGCTTGTCGATAAGCCGCGTGGCGGCGTTCCATGGTCCGAAGACGTATCTGCTTGCCGTGCTCATGACCGGTGAAACGCTCCAGCCTGTCATCTGTTTCAATGTCCAACGGTTGTTGCGAGATACGACGGGTGAGCTGTCCCAGACGCAGGTTGATGCGCTTGATCAGTGGCTCGTTGGCCACCCTGTCGCGCGCTTGTCCATAAGCAGTGGGCTGTCCAATCCTGGGGAAAACCGCCTGATCGTCACCAAAAACCAGCACATGGCCTTGAGCACTGTGTTGGAAGTGAAAGTGAATACCCTCTTCTTCACACAAGCGCTGAACAAAGTGCAAGTCCGTTTCGTTGTACTGAGTACAGTATTCACGCTCTGGGTAGGTCGCCCCCAGATGAAACCGATAAGCGTCGCCCACAACACCGTGTTCTTCCAATATCAAGGCCACGATTTTCGGTACCGAGAACTGTTGATAGATCCGCCGGTTGATGCGGTGACGCAAGTAGGACAACTGCGGGACGAGTGCCAGGCTGTAGCGCATCAAGTGCTGACTATGAGCGCTTTGAACAATGTGATAGACCCGTCCATGAATGCCGTTGCCCTTCGCGTCCAAGGCCAGGAAAGCCTCTCGATCGAAGAGGCTTTCAAGCGCCAGGTCAGACCGTTCGCTGACAAAATCCACGCTGAACAGGTAAGGCCTGCTGAGCGCCTCTTCTCCCGTGAAGGCGAGCACTTGAAAGTCGTGGGCAAAACCGTCGATGGTCAAACTGAAGCGCGTTTGATTGGCTGGGTTGAACATCCGCTGTTCTCTTTTTAAACCTGCTGCTCGTCCGACGCCCGTCTATAACCGAGGCACGCAACGAGCAACAGGCGACAATCAAGTCAGGTCACACACCACTCTTCACTTTGGTCCATATCCGCGTGCGGATTCGCTCCAGTTTCAATGGCAGTGGCTCAAGGGGAATAAGTGTCGCGACCGTCTTTTTGTCTGGATAGATCCAAGGGTTGTCTCGCAACTTCTGCTCGACAAACTCAGCGGCATCTTTGTTTGCGTTAGGGTACAGCGTGTGATTTGAGGTCTTGGCGATAATTTCTGGTCGCAACATGTAATTGATGAACGCCATGCCTTCCTTGGGATGGGGCGCATCTTTCAGCAGCACCAGATTCTCCGACCAGGACAACGCGCCTTCGCGAGGAAGACTGTAGGAAATCTTGCGTCCGGTGTTAGCCTTTTCGTTGATGGCCTGTGCAGCCAGGGCACCATTGGCCCACCCCACAACAGCACAGATATTGCCGTCTGCCAGGTCGGCGTCGATTCTGGACGAATCGAAATAAAGGACGTAGGGGCGGATTTTCAACAGCAAGGCTTGGGCTTTCTGGTAATCATCCGGGTTCTTGCTGTTGCTAGGGAGTCCAAGGTAATTCAAGGCAATCGAGATGATCTCACTGGGAGAGTCGAGCATTGCCACTCCACACGACTGGAGCTTGCTGATGTTTTCTTCTTTGAAGATCAGATCCCAGCTATTGACCGGCGCATCATTGCCCAATGCCGCTTTGACTTTGTCCACGTCATAACCAATGCCAGTGGTGCCCCACAAATAAGGCACGGCGTAGCGGTTACCTGGATCATTGACTGCGAGCTGAGCGAGGATGTCAGGGTCAATATGTGAAAAGTTACTCAACTGATCACGATCCAGAGGCTGAAGGACGCCCGCTTGGATCAGGCCTGGCAACACGTTGGAGGTCGCCACCACCACGTCATACCCGGTGCGCCCGGCCATGACCTTGCTCTGCATGATCTCAGCGCTGTCGAACGCATCCATGTGCATTCGCGTGCCAGTTTCCTGCTCAAACTCCTTTGGCGTCTCCGGCGCCAGCAACCCGAACCAGTTATAGAGATACATTCCGGGCTCTGCAGCCGCCACGGATGTGCTTATCCCGACACAGAGAAGCGAGGCCGAAAAAAGGTTTCGCAAATGTGACTTTCTCATGCAACATCCTTGTCAAGACGACATGCCCTCATGGCTATCGTAAACCTGGCAGCGAATATACCGGCTGCCACCGAATAGTAAATACCTACGAATACTTACCTTAGACCTGCAACGCCCTAACCCTAAAGGGGTAGAAAATGCCGTTTGACCTTCATAGCCTGGCCTGGCATCGATCGATTGGGAAGCTGATCATGCAGCTGAACCGTCCAGAGTTCTGGAGTTCACTGGTTCGCACATTAAATGAATACGTGCAGATCGATAATTGGGTGGTATTGATTTTCAGCAACCAACAGGTACAGGTCGTCAGTCTTCCCGAAGTGGCCGATGCGGAAGAAGTTGACGCATTCATTCATCGCTACGTGAAAGGTCTTTATTTGCTGGATCCGTTTTATATAGCTAATCGGGAAAACCCACAGAGCGGTTTCTTCCACTTACTGGATATTGCACCGGAATACTTTCTTGAAACCGAGTATTACCACAAGTATTTCGCCCAATACATTTCCATGGACGAAGCACAATACAATGTCCAGCTCGACCCCGACAGAACGTTGTGCCTATCTATTGGCAGCAAAGCCCGTTTCAGCCAAGAACAAATAACCTTGCTCGACATTATCAAACCGTGGGTGACCGCATTGATGCATCAGCGCATGGGGTTTGAAATTGACGTGGAGAAAACGCTGGCTGAGCCACCTCTATGGCCAGAAACGGTCAACCAGCTGGGCACGCAGATAACAGCACGTGAAAGTGATGTCCTCCGTTTACTACTCAGCGGCTTCTCCAACAAAGAAATAGCCGGAAAGCTATCCCTCTCGGCGGAAACCATAAAAGTGCACCGCCGCAATATTTACGCAAAACTGAATATCAAGTCCCAATCCGAGCTGTTTGCTCGATTTTTCATGCCAAGACAGAACGTTCCCGCCACGCATTGAAGTCAGGCATCACACCGATCATGTGCCTGCAAGCATCAAATCCAGATTCTGCACCGCCGCGCCAGCGGCGCCCTTCCCCAGATTGTCAAATACCGCAGCCAGCAAAACCTGCCCGGTCTCATCGTTCTCGAACACCGACAATCGCACATCATCGGTCCCGTTAAGCGCCTGAGGATCAAGGGTGGTCAGTGCTTTGGCTTCCTGCATCGACATCACATGCACATGGCGCGCATCGGCGTAGTGCTGCATCAGACACGTATGCAACTGCACCCCACTCACCCCTGGCGCCAACAATCGGGGCTGCACAGGTAGGGTCAGCACGATCCCCTGCCGAAAGGCGCCGTAGGCCGGCACAAACATCGGCCGTTCCGTCAGACCGCTTTGCTGCTGAATTTCCGGAATATGCTTGTGTGCCAACCCCAGCCCATAGACCTGAAACGCAGACGCCTGGGCTGCGCCCGCGCCCTCATGCTCCTCCACACCGGCTCGTCCTTTTCCGGAATAACCCGACACCGCATGAATGCTCATCGGGGAATCCCTGGGCACCAATCCAGCCTCCAGCAATGGCCGCAGCAGCCCGATCGCCCCCGTTGGATAGCAACCGGGATTGCTGACCCGCCGGGCGGCGGCGATGCGCTGGGTCTGCGGCTTGCTCATTTCCGCGAAACCATAGGTCCAGTCTGGATGGGTACGGTGCGCCGAACTCGCATCGATCACCCGAACAGCAGGGTTGTCGATGGACGCTACAGCGTCGCGCGCGGCCTGGTCGGGCAAGCAGAGAATCGCGATGTCGCAGTGGTTGATGGCCTCGGCGCGACGTTGCGGATCCTTGCGATGTTCGGCGCTCAGCGTGAGCAGCCGCAGATCGCTCCGGTCGCGCAGACGTTGATGGATCTGCAACCCGGTGGTGCCTTGGTCGCCATCGATGAATACAAGGGGACTTGCCATGGCATGCTCTCGAACATTGGAATCAGGGGGTGCAATGTTCAGCCAGGCGCTAAGATAGGAAAAGTTGAATTTATAAACGATGGAATTCAGTTTTCCTGAACAAGGTGCATTTTATGCGGGAAATCAGCCTGGACCGCCTGCGCACGCTGGTGGCGATTGCCGACATGGGGTCGTTCGCCGAAGCGGCCCGTGCGCTGCACTTGGCGCCCCCCACTGTCAGCCTGCATATCGCCGACCTTGAGGCGCGGGTGGGCGGCAAGCTGTTGTCGCGCACCCGGGGGCGCGTTCAGCCATCGGCGATAGGGAACACCCTGGTGAAACGCGCGCGGCGCCTGTTGGCGGATGCGGAACAAGCGATCGAGGACGTGGAGCGCCAGGTACAGGGGTTGGCCGGGCGTGTGCGGCTCGGCGCCTCCACCGGGGCCATCGCACAGTTGCTGCCGAACGCTTTGGAGATATTGAACCAACGCCACCCCGCGATCGATGTGCAGGTGGCGGTGCTCACTTCCCAGGAAACCTTGAAGAGGCTTGCCGGGGGCTCCTTGGAGATCGGCCTGGTCGCGCTGCCGCAGCCGCCGGTGAAGGGCTTGCGGATCGAGCCGTGGCGACGGGATCCGGTCATGGCCTTCTTGCCGGCTCGCTGGGAATGCCCGGAGGTTGTGACCCCCGACTGGCTGTCCGCGCAACCGTTGATTTTGAATGACACCACTACTCGCCTTTCGCGCTTGACGTCGGAGTGGTTCGCCAGTGATGGACGGCAGCCTGCGCCGCGCATTCAACTGAACTACAACGATGCGATCAAGAGCCTGGTGGCGGCAGGATATGGTGCGACCCTGTTGCCCCATGAAGCCTCCACGCCATTGCCCGACCCGCGGATCGTCATGCGGCCATTGAAGCCCTTGTTGTGGCGTCAACTGGGGATTGCCCACCGCAGTCGAGATATCGAACGGCCTACGCAACATGTGCTCGATGTGTTGTGGGAGTTGAGTGCGGAGTGATTATGTCTGGGCATGAGGTATTCTGCGCGGTGTTAAACACGATCCAGGCCTGCGGCGTGCCAATGCTTGTCACGACCCTTTGATCGATCTGAAGGCGACGCACCAGGAGTTCTGCATGTTGATTGGACATCGATTCGAGCGCACCGCGCAGGATGATCTGCACATCCACTCGCGTAACCTCGTACAAAGCGCATTCGTGCTGCTGGCAGGCGCGCTTGCCTTCATTGCGCCGGTAGTGTTCGCCGTGTTTGTGGTCGCTGACGGAGGCCCCCCTCAGACCGACGTCGATCCACTGTTCTCATTGCTGATTGTGCTGGGACTGCTGCTGATCCCTGCCCTCGGCCTCCTCTTGATGGTGTACACCGGCGTCCGCGAGACCTTGCTGTTATCGCGACGCGAGGGTGAAGGCAAGCGCCGCACCCGAAACTTTTTTGGACGCCGCGAGCGTGTGCATTCGGTCTTCAGAATCGACACGCCCAAATGCCTCGAACTTCGCCGCCGCCAAGAGGCCGAGCCCGCCTACACCCAATTGTGGCTGGTGATGCGCGATGGCACCGAGCACCGCCTGACCACCGACAACGTTCCGGTGGTGCCGGGGAGTAAACCCACCGACGTGTGGCTGCGTGAGCTGGCCGACTATCTGAACGTGGCAGTGCCTACTGAAGTCGTCGTGGGTTCGACGACGGCTGTGAAGCCAGCCTACAAACCCGCTCCAGCCCCAACCAGTGGCAAGGCGGTGAGGGAAGCCAGGCAGCGCAGAACCCAGGAACTCACGCCTGGCCATGAGCCCACTGAAAAACTCGGCACGCCCGCACGCGCCCTGCTCGCTCTATTGGGTGTTTTCCTGGCCGTCCTGGAGCTGAGTCACGTCATCACTTTGGTCCCTGCGCTATTTAGCGGGCGGCTGCGCGTCGGCGGCGGTCGAACCGGCATGACAACTTTCTACTGGGCCGAACAACCGCTGACGTTTTCATTCCACATGCTGGTGGGCATGGCCGAGGTGTTGATCCTCGGATTCATCGCCTGGGGTTGTCTGCGCACGGCGATCCAGGGCCGGATGGGCTCCAATCCCTGAGGGTGGTCAATTCGGTCACTGCTCGGTCAAAAACGGTGAACAGGAAGCGGCCCCCTCGATGTGATAGACCCTCGGCTCCTCCGAAAAATATTCCTCTAGGCCCATCATGAATATCCGATGGTCTTCACTCGCTTCGAAACCCGGCGTGTGATCCTCAAGTGATTGCCATCGCACGATCAGGTTGAATTGCTCGGGGGTCTCGATCCCTTGCGCCAGCAAGTGACCGCCGTACCCCTTTGCCCGGGTGAGCAAAGGAGCGACCTCGGCAAACGCGCGCCTGAACGTTTCAATGCGTTCTTTGTGAACGGGGAGCAGAGCGATCTCATAAATCATGGTATTCCTCGAAAATGGCTTGAACGGTTAAACGTACGCAATTACGGGATCAGCGAAGGCTCGACCGCTATCGCGATTTTTCCTTGAACACCGTTGTTGGGGCTCTCCAGCCGGGCATGGGCCAGCCCAATGTCGGCAAGCGAATAGACGGCGCCAACGTGTGGCCGCAGCTGACCTCGCGCGACCAATGCGCTCAAGTCATCGAGCTTGCCGCGGTTCTGCCTGGTGAAAACGAAGTGGTAACTCGCATTCTTGCCCCAGGCCTGGACAAGGTTTTGTGGCTGCGCAATGTCCACGATCGAGACAACGCGGCCAAGCTGTGCCAGCGCGTCGGGGCTGCGCGACAAGGTATTGCCGCCGATGGTGTCGAACACCACATCCACTCCGCGACCACCCGTTTCCCCCATGATGGCGTCGACGTAGTCCTCCTTTTCATAGTCGATGACCACATCGGCTCCCAGGCTTCGCACGAACCCGGCGTTTGCCTCACGCACGGTCGTGAACACCCTTGCCCCCATGGCTTTTGCCACCTGGATCGCCACTTGCCCGACGCCCCCCGCGCCGCCGTGGATCAGAATGCTTTCCCCCACTCTGAGCGCCGCACGCACGATCAATGCTTCCCACACCGTCCCGCCAACCAGGCTCAGGCTTGCCGCCTCGAGATGGCTCAGCGAGGCTGGCTTCTTCCCGATGATGCTTTCGGCGGCAACGTGGTACTCGGCATAGCTGCCTGGCCCGTCAAATATTTGCGGGGTGTACCAGACTTCGTCCCCTGGAGCGAAGGTGGTCACTCCCGGCCCTACCTCTTCGACAACGCCCGATACATCGTGTCCGGTAATGGCCGGCAGTTGCACCAAGTCGGGATAGTCGCCGCGACGAACCTGGTAATCCAACGGATTGATGGAGGTTGCGTGCACTCGGACCAAGACTTGTCCGGCGTGCGGTACGGGCTTGGCCACCTCGCGCAGCTCGAACGATCCCGAGCCGCCGAATGATTTAAGTACCATTGCTTTCATCGTAATTCCTCACATCTATAAAAAGGAATATCGAGATATCTCGATATATTACGGTAAAAAAACTACAATTCTTTCCCTATGACCTCGGCAAGCGCGCTGATGGTTGCTTCATTGCGCTTGTAGTAGGTCCACTGACCGATACGCCGGACTTCGACCAAGCCCACTCGTTGCAGCGTTGCAAGGTAACCAGACACCGTTGACTGCGACAGTCCGATACCTTCTTGAATACTGCTGACGCAGACGCCCACCGTGAGAACGTCACCTTCATCCTGCGGAGGGAAGTTCTTTGCGGGATCCTTCAAGCCTTTCAAGATTTGCAGGCGTGTAGGGTTCGAGAGCGCTTTGAATATTTCGATCAATTCCATGCCCCCGAGAATATCGAGATTTTTCGATATGTCAATACGCTGTTTAGCCCCCTCCCTGCCCCCAACATCCTGGGCGACCTGCCAAGAGAGCCATACCCACCACTTCACATAACCCTCAAAGCAGTCTTTAAATGGCAGAATCTCCGTCATTGATCGTTTCGGAGACCACCATGCTTCGCGTATTTGAACAAAGACTCGACCCCTTCCCACCCGACGAAGTCCCCCCGCCACCCCACGGCCTGGCTCGGTTCCTATGGGCCTGCACCCGGGGCGCCCGCGGTTACATCCTGGCGTTTGCGCTGCTCAGCGCCGGCGTGTCGATCTACGAAGCCTGGCTGTTTTCGTTCCTCGGCCAAGTGGTGGATCTGCTCTCGACCTGGCAAGCCGGGGGTGACGCGGCAGCGCAGGAAAGTCGCGTGCTGTGGGGCATGGGTATCGTCATGGTGGCGAGCGTCGGGCTGGTGGCGCTGCGTACGATGGTGCAGCACCAGATATTGGCGATCAATCTGCCGTTGCGGCTGCGTTGGGACTTCCACCGCCTGATGCTGCGGCAAAGCCTTTCGTTTTTTTCCGATGAGTTTTCCGGCCGGGTCACCACCAAGGTGATGCAGACGGCCCTGGCCGTGCGCGACGTGCTGTTCACCCTGATCGAAATCGCCCCGGGAATCGGCGTGTATTTCATCGCGATCATCGCCTTGGCCGGCGGCTTCGCCCTGAAACTGATGCTGCCGTTCGTGGCCTGGATCGTGCTGTTCGGGCTGGCCATGCTCTACTTCGTGCCCCGCTTGGGCAAAGTCGGACAGGAACAGGCCAATGCCCGCTCCTCGATGACCGGACGGATCTCGGACGCCTACACCAACATCACCACCGTGAAACTGTTCTCCCATTCCAACCGTGAAGCGCACTTCGCGCGCGCGGCCATGGAGGATTTCAAGCAGACCGGCTTTCGCCAGATGCGCCTGGTCAGCCAGTTCGAGATCGTCAACCAAGCGCTGGTGGTGGGGCTGATCATGGCCGCAGGCGGCTATGCGCTTTGGTTGTGGCACCAGGGCGACGTCGGCGCCGGCGCGGTGGCGGCGATCACCGCCATGGCGTTGCGCATCAATGGCATGTCGCACTGGATCATGTGGCAAATGACCTCGCTGTTCGAGAGCATCGGCACCGTGCAGGATGGCATGGCAACCCTGACCCGCGGCCCCAAGGTGCAGGACGCGCCGGACGCGGGGGTGCTGGTGACCTCCGGCGGCGCGGTCACCTTCGACAACGTGAGCTTCAACTACAACGGTGAACGCCAGGTGCTTGATGGCCTGAGCCTGGACATCCGCCCGGGCGAGAAAATTGGCCTGGTGGGCCGCTCCGGCGCCGGCAAATCCACGCTCATCAACTTGCTGCTGCGCTTTTATGATGTCGACAGCGGGCAGATCCGCATCGACGGGCAAGACATATCCCGCGTGACGCAAGACAGCCTGCGCAGCGCCATCGGCATGGTCACCCAGGATACGTCCCTGCTGCACCGTTCCATTCGTGACAACATCGCCTACGGCCGACCCGATGCAACTGACGCACAAATCCGCCGCGCGGCGGCCAATGCCCAGGCCGATGAGTTCATCAGCCAACTGAGCGACCGCCAAGGTCACTCCGGCTACGACACCTTGGTGGGCGAGCGCGGCATCAAGCTGTCGGGCGGCCAGCGCCAGCGCATCGCGATTGCCCGAGTGATGCTCAAGAACGCGCCAATCCTGCTCCTTGACGAGGCGACCAGTGCGCTGGATTCGGAAGTCGAAGTGGCCATCCAGGAAAGCCTCGATGAAATGATGCAGGGGAAAACGGTCATCGCCATTGCTCATCGGCTGTCGACGATTGCGGCGATGGATCGGCTGATTGTCATGGATGACGGGCGGATCATTGAACAGGGTACCCACGCACAATTGCTCGCCAAGAACGGCATCTATGCGCGGCTGTGGCACCACCAGAGTGGCGGGTTTCTGGGTGAGGATCGGTGGGTGAGCGAGGCGATGGATCAGGTCTAAGCGTGAAGGGCCTGGGGGGATCTGCAGGTGAGTGCTTTAGGTCGTCAGTTGTCCTTTACAACGGGCAGCTTTCGGCCCAGGAGCCGTCATTCAGAGTAGGGACATGACCCGCCTTTTTACTAGCGGCTTCATAAGGTGCACTGCGCGCACCCTGCGACAGACCCACACATGCCGTGGGCCACACAGCCCCCCTTACGCGATAGCGTCTTTTCTCTTGAGTTAGATGCCGGCCTTCGATTAGATATGAGGCGTAAACGTTGTGACGTGAATAGCACCATCAAACATAAGGGAATAGCACTAAATGGCCCGGATAGAACCCGTTTTCGGCAGCATCAGCAGCGAAATCGAAAACCCATACCAGCCGGGCGACGCCCAACTGATTGACGACGAGGTTGTCACGTTTTCAAACCCCAAGATTTTGGATTTTTCCGGGCGTATTTCTCTGGCGCGCTTCTGGCTGATTCATGTGCCCTTGGTGCTGGTTCTTCCGTGCATTTTGCTAACGTTCTTTATGGTGGGGTTGCGCCATCAACTGGTGGTTTTGCTGATAGTCGGTGTCACCGTTGTCGTTCCTGCCATCCTGCTCAACGTGTCTCTACTGGTACGCAGGGCACGTGATCTAGGCTGGAGTCCGATGATATGGGGAATTCTCAGCGTAGTCCCTGTTATCGGCTTTGTGATAACGCTTCCGCTCTTCATGCTTCCGGGGCGTAAAGCGATTAATAAATACGGCCCGCCCAACCCACCTCTTTCGACGTCGGTAAAGCTACTTACCGCGTTGTTGGTGGTGCTGGTGCTTGTAACTTCAGTCGTGCTAGTTGCGTATTTTCCCCAATACCACCCACAGGCACTCTACGAGTGGTTCTTTAATTCATTGGTTCAGGCATAACGTTAGCGTACGCGAAGTCCATGCTTCGCCTCATTGCGCGGCGCCAAGTGCTCAGGTGCCTTTGTAGAGAGCGCTGCGCGCACCACGCGATAGCCCTGCGTACGTCGCGGTGATGTCCATTGGGAAAAGAGAACAGATTTATTTCTCTGCTCTAAACGTCCGTTCTTGGCCGATTGCAGCCCCTCACGATAGGCAGCAATCGGCCAAAAGCAGTCACAAAGGCACTTGATCAGTCACTGCATCAATTTCCGGCCACGGCTTTTAGGGATGTCTCAAAGTATTGGGTGCCCGCATACCCGAGGATCGCCCCTACCACAAACGCACCGTAAAAATCTTCAAGAGTCACAAAACCTTTTGACGACTCTTGACGAGATAACACAATGGCAAGAATCATGGCCATCACAATTATTCCCAATGCGCTCACAATAGAAGCTGCGATCGAAAAATCCGGTGAAAGAATACCATTATTCAATTGCCGTGCAAGCCATCCTAGTATGCCGCCCGATACTGCGCCAAGAACAATTGATTTAACTGGCGGCTGGACGGATACCGTCACGGGGACAACTTGGCTTCGGGGCTCATCACCGACCCGAAACTTTATCAGCGCATATAGATCAAGCACCTTTGGCTTTACAAATAGCCAGTGAGCTGTCTGAAGCTCGAACGAGGCCAAATCCTCTTGGTAGGGCGGAATTTCTCTGTCCGCACCAATACTGGCCCCCTTCTCTACAACGGGGTTGTCGAACACGACTTCCGCGCCTTCTGCATGATTGATATGAACGTTGTCGTTAGGCTTAAACGGGGTCTTTACAGTTAGCTTTGATTTTGGCTCCATATTTATATGGAAATTACTTCCTCTTGGAGCAGGAAACTCAGCGGTAAGCGATCCGAAACTAATTTCTGTTACGCGGAAGTTTGAAAACCCAGTAAGCAAGCGATGAATCCAACCCCGCTCTGCATTGCCTTCCCCAGCCGAACTCTCCACCCGCACTGATTTAGAAGGTAGTAATGGCGCTGACGAAGGTGCTTGAATAGACTCAATTATGACCTTTTCAGAGAAAGGATTTCTGACAATCAAACTCACTGTTGCAATAGTGCCTGCCACTATTGGAGGCGCTTTTACTTCAACAGAAAGCAGCCCTTTAATTTTACTATTTTCCATCAATAGACCTTATAGCCGTTAGCTAAATGATTCTGAATCTATCCAGATTGTAAGTATACAACAAGTCACAGAGTGCAAAAAAATTATTATAGTAACATGTAGCTTGCAACATATCGCTGGATAGTTATGATTAGGAAGCTGCTATTGTGTCATTGGCTTGTCTAGTGCCCACTCCTAGCCGACTTTTTCAGGTGCTAACCTGGTGTAAGGGGGGCGAGTGGCGCCGGGCGTGACAGGCAGGGCTAGACCAAAACCGGTCACTCTCGTGCGATGGCTTATGCCCCTAATCAACTTCTCCTATAGGCTTGGGCAATTCAGGAGCATCTGTGCCACCAAAAGACGAGATTTCTTTCATGGATGGTGTCAAAATGATACCTTTCGATCTCATATGAAATTCTGCACGCTGAGCATCGAGAAGTGGATCAAAATTCCGAAGCTACGGTAGCGTGCCAGTCTGATTTTAGGAAAATAAACAATGGTTGCTGGGTCTGGGAAATAATGTCCTCTAAAAATATAGCAAAATTAGCTGCCAATAAAATAGCGAATGACGTAGCAATAGTTGATGCCTTTGCGCTTCGCTTTATCATCGCTTGCTCATTTATAGCGCCAGTAATTGCGATTTTTGTTTGGGCAGAAAAGAAAGACTGGACAGCTTGGATTCAGGCAATTGGGAGTGTGGAGGCTATCATTGCTGCCGCACTCATTGCGGTCGGTACTCATCGTATGAGCATCAAAGCTCAACGCGCTAGACAGGTGGAAGAGCATGTGCGCGCGCGCTCTAACCTGAAAAGTTTGATTGAGGAAACGTACTCCTACCTAGTTTATGTTCGTGACCACGCCAAGGGTGGACTTGACAAATATGATTCAGCGGTATTATTTCCGCCTAGATTTGGAAGTAACAAGAGCAATTGGTCTGATTATAGCTGGAAAGCTTCAGACATACGAAGAAGTATGTCATTGTTTGAAAAAAATATTGAACAGTTGTCGACAATTGATTTCGCCAATCTGGATGATCCGTTTCTTGCTAGGAATATGCTGACCTTCATTTCCTATAGCAGAACCCTACTTGAAGAGATAAATACAGGCTGGGATTTGTTGGATGTAAAACAAGAAACTCAGGCCGAAAATTCCGATCCTGACAATCTCGACTCATTCAAATATCGTCCGGGAACACCAAATTTGTCACCGACTCAAAAGAAAATTGGCTTGTCTCACACCATCGCGCGAGGCTTTATGGGTTATTATTTTGAGAATGATCTGCCAGTATTAATTCATAGCGTCTATGAACAACTGATAATTCGACTTGATACGGAGTGTGGTGCGTAAAGCCTTCCATAAGCTGTTTTGAAAATAGGTATTTGCGACCGTCTGCAATGGGTCGACCGCAGCCGGTCATAACTGACCGCTTCCGACTCGAAGCGGCCTTTGATCTGAAGTTCACTGACGAGCATTCACCAACAAGCAGGTAAAGACTCCGACTTGACTAGAGCCTCGTAGATTGAGAGCTTGCGAGCTAACAAACAATGGATCGAATGCCATGTCGCTTAAAGACCTTGAAGCCAAGAAGCGGCACCATTACATCTGGGCGAAATATCTTACACGCTGGGGTAACGGGACGAAGAATGTTTTCTACGCCACGAAGACAGGGAAGATTGCTCTCGACAGCGTACGAGCCGTAGCTGCTGACGACTACTTTTACAAGGCTACAACGCTTACCAACAAACATGTCGAAGTGATCAAAGGCTTTTCCAAACAAAGCCCCAAACGTCTTCAACAACAGCACATGTCATACCTAAATGACTTCCTGATGATGCAACACGCTGAAACGATCTACCGTAGGTCTGGCTCCGAGAAACCGGAAGTCGAGCGTCATCTCCATGCAATTAAGTGTAATTTGCTCGAAAATCTACACGCGTCCCACGAAAAAGCGGCGCTCCCAGTGTTGGCTGCGCTGGCCGATGAGCAGCTCGATGTATTGCAGAATCAACAAAATATGGTGGAGTTCATGGCGTTTTTCGGACACCAGATATCCCGCACCAAAACCTTCCGAGATGGTGCGATTCAAATTCTACCTCGGCGCACCGAACTTGAGATTGAAGTGGCTGACGCGATGGCGCATGCATGGTGGTTTCTAAGTTACATGTTCGGGATGAATCTTGGGTTAAGCCTGTACGCAGATCGCAATAACGCTACACACGCATTGTTGATAAATGACACCAAATCGCGATTCATCACGTCAGACCATCCTGTTGTCAATGTGCACTCATGTGTATCAGAAACTGTATTCGCCGCGCCTAAGCATGCCGACTTCTACTACCCGATCTCTCCACGGATAGCCTACGTCATCTGCGATTCTAATCGGTTCACTCCAGGCAAGAATAAGGTTGATGAGGATACTGTCTTGGAGCTCAATTTCAAAGTTGCTGCCCAAGCCATGGTGCATATCATCGGAGATACCGAGAGCGCGATTCGTCCCTTCAAAGCGCAGATCGGGCGGCGACCCCATAAAAGAACTGGCGATCGAGGGACTGATTGACTAAGCCGAATTACTATAGTGTGCTGCCGCGTCATCGTTTTGATGGTTTGTTTTTGGTTGATCTAGATAAGTCTGGTAATAAACGAAATATTTCCCGTCAACGTACGACGTACGCTACCTTGCAAAAAAAATAGCGAACCAGATGCCCAAGAGCTATGCTTCTTAAAGTATTTCCGCGCTCCGGCGCGTTTACTCCAAACGATATTGCATCAGGGAAGCTCATGGATATCATTACGACCATAAGCACATCAATAACGTTAGCAAAACGGCTACGTGAGATCTCCAAGAACATCGACGACGCCGAGTTCAAAAATTTACTTGCAGACCTATCCGGTGAGCTTGCCGAACTCAAACTAGAGGCCGCTACTCTTAAGGAGCGTATCGCAGCGCTACAGGAAGAGAATGCTCTGTTAAAGAAGACGTCCCAGCCCTCTGACGAAAAGCCTGTAGGAAGAAAATGGGGGTGCTATCAATTTGAGGGAGACAACATCCTCTACTGTCCAGCATGTTGGGACTCGAAGCGTAAGAAATCATCAACCACCCGAGTAAACACCCGGTTTCGCCACTGCCCTGTTTGCAACGCACCCATCGGTGCAGGCTGAATACTCATCCACAGGTTAGTTTCTATGCAAGTCACCTGCACTAAATTCGAAGCAGCTTCTCGGCAGTTAAATGAAGCAATTAGCTTATTTTTTGCCGACCATGATCCATTGGCAGTGCGAACACTAGTGGCTGCCTCTCATGGCTTGCTCGCAGACCTTGTTGAACATAAGCAGCCAGATGGATCTTGGCGATCACATTTGGTTGAGAGCTCCGGCCTGTCAAGGAAGGAAGCCTTGGCGGCAATAAACAGTGTTCAGAATTTTCTGAAACACGCCGACCGTGATCCAAATGCGCATCTCAACTTTGACGAGGAAGAGAACGATCACATAATTTTCATCGCCACGCTGGAATGCGGTGAACTGGGTGGTCCGTTAACCACAGCTATGCAGGCTTTCCAGGTATGGTATCTGGCAAGCTATCCGGACAAGATCGGCGCTGAAACTGTCCTGGTCAAAAAATCGCGCTCAGCGTTTCCTGGTATGGATAAGCTCGCACGAGAGGAGCGCCTCGATGCCGGCCTGAATTTCTTGGCGTCAGCCTTCACTAAATACGGCGACAGTTCTATCAGAAAGAAAAAGCCTCTGGCCTAGAAACTCATCCCTCTTGGTAAGAATGCCAAGCCTAATCGGTAGGGCAATCTGAAGCCCCAGCTTCGCTGCGGGGTATTTCGCCACGCTGCACCAGTGTTGGTGTAGCCACCCACTGATTTTCGATGCTCACTTGAATGCCTGCTCTTGGCTGATCGCAGCCTGTCGCGAAGGGCCGAAATCGGCTAGGAGCTGCCATTTCGTGAGCGACAGCAATCGGGGAGTAGTGACTGTCAGCCTAGACCAGCTTAAGGGGATTGAGCTATGAACTGAGCTGGTCATCTGCGACTATTGAAAGTGGCTTCCAAGCATCGACGGCCAAGCTGAATCCTATCTAGACTTAATGCGTTCATCCTGCTAGCTTCTTTAGGATGGACATTTATATTTGCAGTCGATTTTTTGTTGGAGCGCCATCTGACGTTCCGTATCCGCATTTATTACTCGCAAGGGACAGCTGGAATGATTATTCCTATTATACGTTGTTTGACGCTGAGTTAAGAGTAAGCGAAGACTATAAAGTTCATCTTGATGAACTGAAAATAATGAAGGATGGCCAGCCTGAAGGTATTGAAAATAGGCCGTTTCAAGATTTGTCGCCCGGCGCATTAATTTCCAAGATTCATTTGGATTCTATATGTTCACTTAGCTCCAAAAAAAAATACTACGATACTCTCGCAACACTCAGCATGGAATTGGCGCATGATGTATTAAAGACGCTTAATGATGCGTCATTTCTTCTTGATATAAAACTTCGATTTCAAGAACAACCATGTTTTCAGATATCCCTACTTAGAGACTTTACGGCGCGCGAGTTGCTCGACGAGGCCGGCATTGTCTTCGGTGCGGAACAGCAGCTAATAAGCGCATTTACCGCCAAGATATTGCTGGAGGGAGCGAGCGCCCCTCATGA
Source organism: Pseudomonas sp. CG7 (assembly GCF_023701885.1). Taxonomy (NCBI): domain Bacteria; kingdom Pseudomonadati; phylum Pseudomonadota; class Gammaproteobacteria; order Pseudomonadales; family Pseudomonadaceae; genus Pseudomonas; species Pseudomonas sp. CG7. The sequence continues at coordinate 60,670 of NZ_JABAEE010000001.1, forward strand.
ATTTTACTTTGACTTCTACTCTAAGCTGGGTGCCCCTAGACGAATTCAGTCTATTGTTGGACTGAATGGTGTAGGAAAAACCCAAGTAATGGCAAGGCTTGCTATGTTGATGAGTCGTTTTTCAAAGCAAGCCATAAAAGAAAAGCGGTCTGCGCTTCAAGGTGATGACATTCTTAATCCAGTGCCCTCAATATACGGCGTGGTAGCTGTATCATTTAGTGCATTTGATGAGTTCGAACGCCCTACGCAGTTGCAAGGAGAGAAATTTAAGTATAGTTACTGTGGCCTACAAAGTACAAGAGGGCGGCTCAAAAACAAAGAGGATCTCTTAGAGGAAATTAAGGCAACCCTGGCCAGTCTATCCATTGAAAAAAGAGAGTTACTTAAAAAGGTTCTAGGAAATCTCGTCCGGGTTGATGACTTGGAGACTTTCATTGACGAACCGGAAAACAATGAAAGCATGTACGAGCGATTGAGCGCGGGTCAGCGTCTAGCTCTAAACTGCGTATTTCATATTCTTTCCAAAATCGATCGCCGGACATTGATCTTGTTTGATGAGCCCGAGTTGCATTTGCACCCTCAATTATTAACAGGCCTACTCAATACGCTCAGCGAAATTTTGGAAAGCCAAGATTCATTTGCAATTATTGCAACGCACTCTCCCTTGGTGATTCAACAGCTGCCTATGGAGTGTGTTCATGTACTCCGTCGGGATCGGATGACACCCATGGTTCTGAAGCCGACTTTTCAGACTTTCGGAGAAAGCTTGTCCGAACTCACCAAATTTGTCTTCTCCTCCACGGAGGCAGATCGCGACTATAGGTCGATTTTAGATCGTATGTATGCCGAGGCGAATCATGATATTGAAGCAGTTCGCGCGATCTTCAGTAATCAATTGAGTTTGAGCGCAGACATTTACTTGGAATCGCTACAGGAAGTAAGGACGGCGCCGGAATGAGATATCAGATGGCAGCAAATGGTCTCGATGTCGAAAATTATTTTCCGACAATAATTGCCAATAAGCATTTGAAAACAAGAGCAGAACTGAAAGCGGTGCAAGCTGGCGTTCTTGCTTTGTGCAAGAATTACTCAAAAACTTTAAAAGCCTTCAAGCCCCCCACTGAACAAGTCTGGACTATCGAAGCGAAGGAGGTACTTAAGTCCTGTTATTCGGTCGGCACTACTGCTCTATCCGCTCACAAGGATAGAATTCTGAAGTCTCTAATATCACAATCTGAAATTAACGTACAGCGTTGTGCATATTGCATGTTGAACGACCCCAAAACATGGGATCACTACATGCCAAAAGATTACTTTCCAGAATATTCAATTTATCACGAAAACTTAGTATATATTTGCTATGGCTGCAACCAGAGAAAGTCAAATTACTTCAACAAGACTAAGCTCATTTACTGCCACCCTTATTTCACCTTAGATAATGAGGACGCCTTGCTGCATTGCAAGGTCACTGTCATCAATGGGAAGCTTTCTATCCAATATTACGGTGGAGGTGAGGGCAAGCTAAGCCTAGCAGGTGCAATTGCTCATCAACATCTTGAGCGGCTTGGGCTAATTGACAGGTTTAAAGGCGAGGCATCCAGCACAGTAAGCGGGCTTATTGGTGAACTACGTCAATATTATCCTAGAGGGGTTTCGCAGCGGGCGCTGGACATTGTTTTGGAGCGACGGTACGCAGACGCCAGAGGAAAGCTTGGCTGCAACGCATGGGATAGCCGCCTTTGGCACGGCTTAGCGGCCTGTCCAGAATTCATTGTGTATGCTAACGACAAAATTAAACAGGCAGGCGGTCCCAGTATTAATGGCTTTCGCCAGTCCTCGCCTCCACCTCCTTAAATCGTGTCGGAGTATAGCGTTTTGCAATCAGATATCGTAGGCGTATGAGCGTATTCATTTTTTAAAAAAAGTAGCTGGAGAGCATATACCCGTAGTTCGTTTTTATGTCGATAGCGGACTGCATACGATAGTGGCGGTAAGTGACCGCAATTGGTCGGATGTGGCCGCTTGCGAACGTCCGTTTATGGCCGTTAGCTGCCGGATACCAAAGGCAGTAGTCGGCCACTAACCCCGGCACAACTCCTGCCTGGAACTTAGCTTGCTCCGATACCATGCCTAGAACGCTCCACCAAGCATGGTACCGAGATACATCTTATGACTTAGCTTTTTCGAGCCATGCGAAAGACCATTAACAATGCAGAGCACATCAGCCTAGAATCAGATTTTATCTTTAAAAATCAAAGCATTAAGAAAAAATCTTACTCTCACTCAATTATTTTAATCTATAGAAAACCGATAAAAATCAAAACCTTATGGATGCGAGACCATAAAGCACCATGACCGAAACCATGTTCGACTTTGGCTAAGCTGAGATCAAGCAGAGTTCGCCCCTCCCCCCTTAGCCGCATCAGAGTTGTGAATATCATCCGCGAAAACGCTTGTTAGGGGCATATCCAAGTCAAATCCTTTTGCCCGAATGTCTAATACCGCCTTTATATCCTCTGGTGAGCTGATTTCAGAAACGCAGTAATACGCATCTACAGATATCCGTTTGAGTTGACTCTTATATTTTTCCAACCAAGCAAGCTTGCTAGCGAAAAACACCACCTTCTCAGAAAGATACATTCTCGCAAAAACAGAAGGCATAAATTCTTTCTTATCGAAGGCAACTACTGGATTACCTATCGAGAGAAGATTAGGCTTTTCTTTTCGCGTTGATGACGATACTTTTTTTATGGACTCGTAGATTCCGGATGGGAGAACACAGCCGCAAATTAGACCTTGGGTCGATAGTTCAAGCGCGAGTTTTTTTTCAAAGGCTGTCCCCCCCAACAAAATACTGCACTTCTCGAGAACGCAAAAATCAACAAACTTTCGTATAGCATTTATCTCGCTTAAGTCAGGTTTGCTGCTGCACACAACTGAAAAATCGTATCTAAATTTGTTTTGCTGTTTTGGATAGTAATACACATCCTTCTTGGTGTAGATGCGCAACTTTTCCGGGTATGCGTCCGACGCATATTTAACAACCCCAGCCCCAACCGAACCAAGCAGTTGCTCATAGTCTGGCTCCGAAGCTTTGACATTTCCCGCTTTCACTGAATCGAAAGGCTCAAAAACATATATATGCGCAGGAGAGTTTTTTAGCTTCTCAGCAATCATGGATCGGACCCTGTCCCAGTCCAAACCACCATGACCACAGCCTAGGGCCGGAAGAGTTACTACTTTTCCACTCTTATCTTCAAGATACTTAGAAAGCCATTCCAACCCATCATCAATATAATGATACTCAGATGGATTCTTCCAATGATTTTTAGTCGGAAAATTTATGATCTCGATGTCTTTCGAGATCATATCCTTTTGCAACCAAACGGAAGGCAGGCCGGGGCGAATAATGCCCGAACGACACTTCTCAGCATAGTCATCAAACATTTCAGGAAATCTTTTCTTAAATGCGAGCGCCACACCTGCCCCCATCACACCAACACAGTTAACTGTATTGATCATGATATCCGCATCAAAATCGAAAAAATCTCCGAAAACAAACTTTATCATTAAATATTACCTTGCAATTTTTTAAGAGCCTCAGCTCTGAGGGCATCGATTCCAGCAGAGACCTGTATCAACCAAATTTGACTTAACGCACCAATATCAGCCTTACTCAAAGCCACCAACATAGTGATATCTTCAGAACAAGTAATTATATCGAACAACTGACTTTTGTCCCGACCTTTAGCAACGATCTCACCCAGTAGGTCATCATAAGTCACCAGCATTATAATTTTTCGGACTATATCTGGTGGCAGAATAGGCAAATCCTCAGTCAAAATTCTTTTCAACATAGGCAGGGATTTTTTGGGATGTTCACCATCAGCTTTATTCATAAAGCTATTGGGCCAGCGTGTTTTGGGCCCTTTGCCTATATCGTGGAGATAAGCTGCAAGCTCCAAGACTTCACGATGGATAGGGTCCAACTGAATATATTCGGGTGAGTTCAGCACCAGACCCGCAACACGTCGAGAATGAGCGCCAACATCTTCGCGATGTGGCCCGTAGTTCGCGCCGAGACCATCGATATCTTCTAGCTCTCTGATGGCCGCGAAGTTAGCGCGAATAGCACGCAAGGCGTCACTTAAGGTCTGGAATTTCGGCATCACCTGACGCTGAAATGAGGCCACATGAGAAACAGCCTCATCTACAAAACGCTTAAGGAAAAAAGGCCCTGTAACCAAAGAAGCATTCCAATTACCAGGCTCTAGATAATAATGCTCCCCTCCCGCCTCAACAATGCTCGGCGGAACAATCCCTTTGTTCTGAAAAATTTGCCTAACGCAGTCAGATACGCTGCGATTAAATGTAACTATCTGATTAATTTCAGACAATGGGACATGATCTGGTAACAAAAGCTCCGCCATTTTGCGGTGCTTCTGAGCATCGTCATCATATCCCCACCGACCGTTATCGATAGTTTGCCAATCTAGTTGGTCGAGCTGATCAGACTGATGATTTCCAGAAAAGAAAGCTGGGGGAACGTCCGTATTTGCAGACGCGCTTGTGTAATAGGCCCCAGCTCGTGTCTCCATCAGCAAAACCGAAACGGAAAGATAAATGATGAACTGCTGATCTACGTTCTTCTTATAGAGCACCGCCTGCTGCATAGGCGTTTTCTTTGCGAAATAGAACGGTACATAATCATGAACACACCGCCCGTTGGCTCCAGGTACTTGCATAACAGCCCGACGCCTCTGTATTCCTTCCTCAGCGACGTTAACGTGCAGAATGCCGCGAGCAATTTTCTGATTGGTCGAAAAAATACCGTGATCAATTATTGATTCGAGATTCTGTATCGATGTGAAATGATATGCGTTGCGACCCCTATGGTGCACAGAAACTGCCATGTTTCCCCCTTGAATAAACTATTGATAAAGCGATACTAGAATCATTGCTCTTGATATTTTTCTGGAATTATTGGAGTCTGCCGACGCAGAATTTCAATCTCTCCTTGTTCGCCATCACGCAAAACGTCCTCAGCAAGTTTGATCGCGTATTCTGGATCAGAGCCAAACGCCTCCGCCATAACTTCATCGTGGCCTCGATCTTTCCTATGTTGTTTTTTCATTTAAGCCTCGACAATGCTTACCGATTCGCATTTTGGATCGTGCAATCCAGTCTATACCAAATCACATGATTTGCTTCTCGACCTCCATCACCAAGCGGTACAAGGCAACCATTCGTGCGCGCCTCCCGTGCTGGGGCTTCAACCACCACAAATCTTGCCCTGAAAGCCTCACGACTCACCTTAACCACAGCCGTCACCCGCCTCATCAGTTCCATCGCCGATGAATCGAGGTCGCAGCACTGCGTGCCTCGACATAGGGCGTGCTGCCAACCAATGCTTCCGTCGATGCATGCAACATGCTGCAGAACGAGCCTTCGATGCGTTGGCTAGCCACCTATCAATCTAACATCAGGCGCTCGATTGGCCGCATCGATACGGCATGACTGTGCGAAGATGAACTTTGCTTTGTGTCAGACGACACGTTCAGCAGTCATCTTACGACGCGTGACATGATGGAAAGCACCTCGCTCTGCAATTTACGAAAGTCATTCATCATCGCTTCCACATCCATTGGACTTGCGCCTTGTCCGCGCTTCTCCGCGAGCCAAAGTTTCAGTAGTCCGGCTACCCGGCCAAGGTCGCCATTGACCTTGGCCAAGTCAGCAACTGCTAGCAGGTCAACCACGGATCGAATAGGGCTGTTACGACCGCAAGCTGCCTTCCACGATTGGCAGCCGATGGCCGGAAGGCGCCCTGGTGAGAGCTTGCTTTTCTGGCCGATCTGGGAGCGTGCGATTCGGGTTGTTCATCCGGCTCGGAACCAGATATAAAGCGAATGCGCTTTGTATTCAGGGGAATACGAGCATTCATAAGGTGATCACGGATGTACATCTACAAAATGGTTCAAGTGCCGCCAAACATTGAAGTTCGTGCGAAGGAGCACCGGGGTAACGAGGCCGCTGTTTATCTACAAAATGTGGTCAACACTCATGCTGAGGATGGGTGGGAGTTCTATCGGATTGACACGATTGGCGTTTCAGTCAAACCGGGATGCTTCGACGCGTTAATGGGGAAGAAAAACGTGCTGAACCACTATTACGTGATTTCTTTGCGCAAGCCCCGATGATCAAGCTTTGCGCCGTCTCAGCAATTCGCTGCTATCAGCGAGTTGCTCCCTCTCCATTGCGAGATGCCTGCCGATTTGAGCCTTCCTGTTCAAACTATGCGATACAAGCCATCGAAAAGTATGGTGTTCTATACGGCTGCCGCATGGCTGTGAGCCGCATCTGCAGGTGTCGGTACCCGAACGGCGGGAAAGATTTTCCCTGAATAAGTCGGACAGTGAGCCCCGACGCCTTAACTGTTCAGCAGTGCTTGCCATGATCCTGACGGGCTGCTTTTGGCCGAAAGCTGTCGTTCCCAACGGGTCGCGTTTTGCTCGAAGATGGCCCTGTAAACCATCTCTCATTCAATCGGGATCCATTCACATGCCTGTCTTGAAGGCGCGAATGGCCGCCATGTAAGCGCTGGTTCCGATGCCGACTTGACCCCAGACTTCACGGCTTTCTCCTCCTTGGCGGTCATATTGTTCATCCGCATCCCATAGCGTCAGGATTTGGTTTGGAAACAGGTATTCATAGGATGAGAATTCGTGCTGGCCGGAATTGTCCGAAGCAGCCATCACTGAAAACACATGTGTGGCAGAGTGCGCAAAGACATCGACTCCCTTGAACATGAACGTGACGTTCGGGTTTCCGCAGACACCAATGAAGCTGACTTCATCGTTCGGCCCGTGGGAAACCTGCACGCAGGATTCGCAAAAATAATCGATGCGGTCCTGGGAATGCTCGAGCGGGAATCCGATGGCAGCCATCTTTTGCCTCGCTGTAGCGCGTGCTGCGCCAAGACGAACAGGACCAATAGCCTCGAGCGGTAAAATTTCAAAAACCTGCATTTCCTGGGCTCCATGGGTGAAAGGCTAGCCAACCGCTCCGCTGTGTAGGGCGCGGAAGTTGTGCTGTAGATTGTCCGAGAGCGGGCACCTCGGTACGCTGTCGACCTTATCCGATATGGAAAATGCTTAACATGGATCCGCACGCTGTGATCTCAAGAAATTTCGTTGGGGGCGAAGCATACGAAGACGCCTCGTTCATCGGACGATTACACGAAGCGGGACTCTGGGATCGTGAAGAATACTGGCTGCTGGAGTGGGCACTCTATCAAATCGCAACAGAGGCAAGCTTCAGTCAGGCACTCTCACATAGGGTGTTCGAGATATTCAGCTACAGTTCTCTGCTATTCGGATGCCACTTTGATCGGAAGGATCGCTTCAAGATCCGAAACCTGAAAAGAAAGCAGATCTACGATTTCCGCGAGAGATTCCACATGGTGTTTGAGGGTTTCTACGCTGGAAAAATGCCGACACCGGCTCGCTTTGACGAACCCAATCCGTGGCTCGTAGGTGGCCGGTAATCTGACCGGACGGGGTTAATGATCGCTGATGTCAATCCACCGTTCCTCGGCCAGCCTTGCGCGTGCCGAGAAAGCAGGCAGGACCGACTAGCCCTTAGGGTTCTGCCTTCGGGGGTCGTGACGGTCGAGCGAATCGCGCCATTGCTGGATTGCTTTGGCTTATTCGAACTCAATCCTCGCGAAGGTTAGGCCACGGCAGCTGTCGGCCAAGACCGTACATTTGGAAAGTGGGATTATGACGAACAGCAATAAGCCGGAATACTGCACGATCTGCAGACGCTTACTGGACAATCCAGCAGATCCGCTATCAGGCAATTGCGGCGAAGATTGCTGGGGATGCATAGGCGCTATCGAGGCGGAAATGGGATGCGCAGAGTCGCTCGCCTACGTACGCAAAGAATATGAGGCAGGACTTCGGCCTGGCTGGATCGACCCATTCAAGCCCTGATTTGGAGCTGCGTTACGACCGCTTCGGGTCGGAAGCAGCCCTTCGCTTCCGACCCGATCCATCTTGGGAAAAATGAAATCTATTCCACCGGACGCTTACCTAGGGTCGATGACATCCAGCGCCCGGTTTGCCAATAGCTGACCTAGTTCAATCAACTGTTGCAGCCCTAGTGCAACATGCCGTCGAGAATCCTTCAGGTCAAACGCCAAATCGTTGGCCATGGCATTGGCGGAGGCTAACGTTTCGCTGAGGTTGGCCAACAGGCTTTCAGCATCGACGCCCTCCACGACGGTGAATAGCTGGTCCGGAGGTGGCTTCTTGTCAGGCTGGGCGGGTTTGGGGTTCAGATAGGAATCGATGACACGTTCGGCGTTGGCGTCGGCCGCGATGTCCAGGTGCAGCGGTGGAACGGGTGGGTCTGGGATGAGTTTGTCCATATGGACCTCCTAACGTCAGTCGGATCCGCCACTGTTCGCGACTAAACGAAGTGGGGTGGCGGCTGTGCGCAGGTTAGTCGACCGGGACGTTAGGAAACCGGCGCACCCGAAAGTGCCCTGCGCACAGCCACCATAAAATCAGCGAGAAAAACGTAGCCTGACTTCAAGGAGACCTTGCGCCTAACGAGATACCGAGCGACTAAACCCGACCGCTGAATTGGCAGCGGTGGACAAAGACTAGGCACCGAATTCAGCAGGCGCAAGGGACTGGAATTTTCTAGGAAATGTCCTGCAAGTCAATGGGCAATATTCGCTCCGTCGATTCCTACAAACTCGTTTTACCGTTCTACCACCGAAACAGGTTGCAACGTTTGTCCAGCTCTAACGCCCCTTCCAGAGAGGTCACAACGCCTATCGCAATCGCATAAATCCGATCAGGCGTACCGCTTTACTTGATCTCAACCAATCGCACGGCCTGTGACCCGTCCAGGGACAGGTGACTCACGGCGGCTCGGCTTGGGAAATTCGGCGCATCCTCGTCGGTATTCTCCATCACGGGGATGTCGATCAGGGTCTGTTCACCCGTCGGGTCGCTGACCAACTTGGCAGCGAGGTTGTCGATGGCCCGCCAGCTGTCGCCACCGATGCGCATCACGTCCAACAGGCTGTAGTGCGGCACGCCCTCTTCGTTCTCTTCGGGCGTGAAGGCGGCCAGGTATTGGCTGTAGTTGTTGCCCATGCCGAAACCCTCGATGGTGAAAACCGCAAGGGTGACCTGGCTGTCCTCGCCGGTGTCCAGGGTCTGCACCAGCGTCGCTTCGGGATAGCCGGTGGCGTAGCTGTCCTTGATGAGCGCGACCAGGCGGCCAATCTGTTCTTCCAGGGCTTTGGGAACGGGTTTCGATTCAGCGGCGTGAGTCAGAGTGCAGGTGAACAACAAGGCAACGGCCAGCAGGCGCAATTTCATGAAAGTGAATGTCCGGGGGTGTCGGGAGGTCAGCGTGCAATGGTAGCGGTTGGCAAGGGATTGGGTAGGAATTGTTGATGGGGTTTGTGCTGGGGTGCACAACCTTGTTCGTGAAAGCGGTGGGTCTGTGTGCACTGTTATTGGATGTACTGTCGCCATCGCGAGCAAGCTCGCTCCCACACTTGGACCCGGGACAGCCGCCATTTTCCATCAACCCGACATCCCCTGTGGGAGCGAGCCTGCTCGCGATGGCGGTGGGCCTGCGTGCATCGATGCTGAATGTATCGCTGCGCGCCTGCCCGAACGGCCATTGATTAACGCGGCGTGCCGTAGCCCTTGATCAACCCTCCAACTCTGCAGCGTCCAGCCCTACCCGTGCGAGGTAGTCTTCCAGCGCCTCCCCCGCTCCGGCTGATACGAAGGCACTGATGTACCCGTCGGGACGGACGAGAACCCAATCGCCCATCGCAGGTTGGTAAGCGTCACGAAAATGTCCTTGGTCATCCTGGATATCACCGCCTGGGCCGATGACATGGATGTGCAGCCCGGGGCGAGGTGCTACGGCATCGCGTTCCGCGCCATAACCGAGCAGTGTCCAGTGCGCCCCCCGGAACAGGTCGAACAGCCGTTGCAGTTTACCGGCCGCCCCGCGCATCGGTGCATCCGGCGCACGATCGCCTGCCAATGGGCCGCTGGTACGGTTGGATCGTTCAAGGGCGAGCGTGGATTCGCGATAGCCGATGTCGAGTTGGTGCACTTCGCGCCCACGGCGCATGTCGCCGCGCTGGTGCGCGTCCAGCAGCTTGGTGGCAAGGCCCAGCATCGTCGCAGCGACCGGGCGGCGTTCTTGCTCGTAGCTGTCGAGCAGTGCCGCCGGCGCGCCGTTGATGACCGCCTCCAGTTTCCAACCCAGGTTGTAGGCATCCTGCACGCTGGTATTGAGACCCTGGCCACCCGTGGGTGGGTGGATGTGTGCGGCATCGCCGATGAGAAACGTTCGACCGACGCGGTAATGATCGGCCAACCGCGCGTTCATAGTGTAGGCCGATGCCCAGGACACCGAATGGATATGGATATCATCGCGCCCCGTGCGCTGTGCTACCAGGTCCATCAATGTTTGCGCATCCAGGTCAATGTCCGCGTCGGGGGCTATCGGCGCCTGGATCTGGAAGAGCTGGGTCCCGGCCAACGGGCACAGGAATATCTGGTGCTGCATGTCGCCGTCGCCAAAACGATGCCAGCGGTCCCGCGACAGGCCCGTAGCCGAGACATCGGCCACAATGGCGCGAATGCCCAGCGTCTTGCCTGGGAAGCCGATACCCAGCGCATGCCGGATAATACTGCGGCCGCCATCGGCCCCGACATGCCAGCGCACCCGGAGCGTTTCTTCGCCGGCCTTACCGACCAACTGAACGCTGACGCCCTCGGCATCCTGCTCGAACCCCACCAGTTCGCAACCAAACTCCGGCCGATGGCCCAGTTCAAGCAGGCGTTCGCGCATGACCTGTTCCGTCAGCCATTGCGGCACCATCAACGGCGATTGATGAGGTTCCGCTGGCGTGGGCTCGTTTTGCTCGATGCTGACAGCGTCGGTGAAACTGCCATCGTCGCGATATCGACGTTCAGTCGGGTAGACTCCACCCACTGCGACGATTCGGTCGAGGATCCCCATGTCCTCGAATATTTCCTGGGTCCTGGGCTGTATGCCCTTGCCGCGCGAGCCGTTGAACGGCTGGCCTGCCTTTTCGATCAGGCGAAAGGGAACTCCCCTTCTCGCCAACTCGATAGCCATCGCCAGACCGGCCGCGCCCGCGCCGCAAATCAATACCTGGATTTCGAATTGCTCTTTCATGACGACCCCACATATGTGCAGAACGCACATATTTAGACGGAGCCGGAACCGTGTCAATCGAAAATGTGCAGAACGCACATATTAATGCCCAATTGCGCGAGCTTCACGGCGCCCTGATGGAGATCGTCGGGGTGATGAACCGACCTCAGCGGGACGAAGCCATGGTGCAGGCGGCCGGAATATCCCTGGATCGCGCGCTGTTTCCGTTGCTGGTCTCCGTGGAGCGGCTTGGTCCTATCGGCGTTGGTGAACTGGCCGATCGCGTCGGGCGCGACTACTCCCCGGTCAGTCGGCAGGTGACGAAACTCGAAAGCCTGGAGTTGATCGCTCGGCAAAATCCCGCCGACCGTCGGGTACGCAAGTCGGTCATTACCGCAAAAGGCAAGGCGATGACCGATCGCATCGACGAGGCTCGTGCGCGGATCGGGCGAGCCATTTTCGCCACGTGGGACGAAGCGGATGTAGAGAACCTGGTACGGCTCATGTGCAAGTTTGCCAACGACATCAAGGATGACACGCTGACCGGTGCGCAGGAGCAGGCGTGACGCAGGGTGATCGCCCGTTCTGATGCGTGGGGCACGCCCTGTGCCCCGAGAGGATTTTTCTCAGCGTCAGGCCTCTGAGCCAATGCGCGCGACCAGGCGAGCCTGGAGTTTTTCCAGTTCCTCGGGATCGGCCTTGCCCCGGCCATGCACACCCGCGTCTTCACCTTCCCAGCGAGGGATGATGTGCATGTGAATGTGGTAGACCGTCTGCCCGGCCACCGCGCCGTTGAACTGCGCGATCTGGACGCCGTCCGGCTGCAACTCGTCCACGATGATCCGCGTCAGGCGCTGCACGGCCGACATCATTGCGCCGAGGACTGTGGGCTCGACTTCGAGGATGTTGCGCGCCTGGGAATTCTTGGGAATGACCAGGACATGGCCGCGCGATTGCGGAAAGAGATCCAGGAAGGCCAGCACATCGGCGTCTTCGTAAATCTTGTAGCACGGCGCATCGCCGCGAAGGATCAGCGCAAAGATGTTCTTTGGATCGTAATGACCGTGGAGACTCATGTTCACTCCTTGAATGGTTAGGGCGGTGGGTTGCCGGTAAGAGATTTAGCACAGTCCGAAGACAACGTCTCCCTTGTAGAGGCCTGTTTGAAAGCCAAGGGTTGGGCTTGCTGGCGATGGCGGTGTGAGTCAGTTGGTGATGATTTTGCCTGTGCCATCGCCATCGCGAGCAAGCTCGCTCCCACAGGGGATTTCTGGTTTGATTCAGATCGTGGGCACACCCTAAATCCATTGTGGGAGCGAGCTTGCTCGCGATAGCGGTGGATCAGTTGGCATCAGTGCTGGATGTTACGCCGCCTGCGCGGGCCTCCTTCAACGTTACGGCCATTTTCTGCTGCAATTCATTTTGCGAAAACGGCTTGTGCAACACCGGGCATCCGGCGTATTCGGCCGGCAGCCCGCTCGCGCCGTAGCCGGTGCTGAACAGGAAGGGAATGTGCCGACCGCGAAGAATCTCGGCCACCGGGAACACGCGCTCGCCAGCCAGATTGACGTCCAGGATCGCCAGGTCAACCTGCACCGAGCGGGCGATTTCACAGGCCTTGGCGAGCCGGGCGACGGACGCCACGACCTCGCATTCGAATTCCTCAAGCATCTCTTCGATCAATAGGGCAATGGCGCCTTCGTCCTCGACGACCAGCACCCTGTTTCCAGCCAATGGGGTCATGCCCCAGCCACCCCAATCAGGAACGAAAAGCGACAGCAAACGCCCTGTGGAGCAAAGGTGAGCTCAAAGGTGCCACCCAAGTCGCGCTCAATGCAACGCTTCATCAGGCGCGAACCCAGCCCTTCCCGTTCCGGCGGGGCGACCGCTGGCCCTCCTCGCTCTTGCCAGTCAAGGGTCAACAGCGTTCCGTCCCCTTGGGCTTGCAGCTGCCAGGTGACGGCGAGCGTGCCCGTCTCGACCGACATGGCCCCGTATTTAAGCGCGTTGATCGCCAATTCATTGAGGGTCATCGTCAGGTTGAGCGCCACGCGGGTGCCGACGTCCACGGCAGCCCCCTTGATCACCACACGGCCAGGCTCATGCCCGAAGACCGGCAGCAGCACTTCATGGGCCAGGGTGTCGAGCGGCGTCTGGCCCCAATGCCGTTTGGTCAAGAGATCGTGTGCTCGCGACAAGGCCAACAGCCTCGCCTCGAAACGCCGGTAGCCGTCCTTCGCATCCTCGGCATTGCGCGCGGTCTGGGCCGCCAGGGATTGCACCGTGGCCAGGGTGTTCTTGACCCGGTGATTGAGCTCATCGATCAATGTCTTCTGCCGGTTTTCCGCCTGCTTTCGCTCGGAAATGTCCACCATCATGTTGATGGCGCCCACCAGGTTTCCATCGGCATCATGCAGAGGCGTGGGAAACGGTGTGAACGGTACACGGCTGCCATCGGGCCGCTCCGCAATCGCCTCGACGCCGCGTATCGGCCGGTTTTCCTTCAGCGCCACCGCCATCGGGCATTGATCGTGGGGCAGCGCGGTTCCGTCGGTATTGCACAGCTTCCAAGTCACGCACCACATCTCGCCCAACTGCGGCGTGCGCCCCGACAACTCGATAGCGGCGCGGTTGAAGAACGTGATCCGCCCTTCGGCGTCGGTGGTGTACACCGCGGCCGGCAACGCTTCGAGGAGATTGCGCATGTGCCGTTCGCTTTCGCGGACCTGGTTTTCCATGCGCCGCGCCAGCGTGACGTCCTGCAGCACCCGCACGCCATACCGAAACGTCCCGTTGGCGTCCCTCACCGACGAGCTGTGGATGTCGAGGTAAACCACCTCGCCATCGGGCTTCACCGCGCGCTTGCGCAGCACGTAGTTATCCAGTTCACCGGCCACCTGGCGGGCGTACAACCCGGCATCCTGCGCGATGCAGTCCGGGTGGGTGTAATCCAGGAAGGTCATTGACAAGAGCTCGTCCCGTGACCGGCCCAGCATGTTGCACAAGGCATCGTTCACCCGGAGCAAGCGGCCGTCGATGCCGGCCTCGGCAATGCCGATGGTCGCCGCTTCGTAGGTCGCCGAAAGCCGGTCATCGCTGTCCTGGCGCGCCGCCTCGGCCGCATGGACGCTGCTCCTGTCGATGGTGAAGCAGCGAGTATTGAAGAGTTTTCCGTTCTCGAACCGGCCGTTCGAGGTGATCGTGACATGCTTGATCGAGCCGTCCTTGGCCCTCAGGCGCGCCGGATAGCTCTCCAGGCGATCGCCACTGCCCAGCTTGGTGAGAATGTCGCCAATAACCGGCTCGTCGACATGAAATTCGGTGATGTGGCGACCGATGTATTCTTGCGCCGGATAGCCCAGCAGCGCCAGCTCCGCCTTGTTGGCGCGCAGGATGATGCCCTCGCCACTGACGATATGCAGGCCTACCGCGCTGTTCTCGAAAAAGTCTTCCAGGTCGGCACTCTTGCGCCGAAGCTCTTCGGCCATGGCGTGGTGCGCCGAAACGTCCTGGAAGCAATTGATCACCCCTTGAATGACGCCCCGCCGGTCCCTGAGGGCGCGGATGTTCATAAGCGCCACGAACCGCGAGCCATCCGGACGTTGGATGATCACTTCCTGATTGCGCGGCGCAATGCCGGTCTCGAGCGCCGAGGCCGTCGGACTGTGCTCGAATGCCAGCGGCGTTCCGTCGGCCAGGAACAATCGATGGGCGCCGCAGAAGCGGTCGCCGTTCTCTCCAAGCGCCGGCGCCCTGCCCCACAGTTCGACCGCCTCGCTGTTATATCGCACGAGCCACCCCTGGCGATCGCAGAGACACACCGCACCGGGAATGGCATCCAGCGCATTCGTCCCCATCGCGATCAGGCTTTCATATTCGCTTGGCGTACAGGCTTCCAAGGGGAGCTCTTCAATGTTCGACATCAGTCATCCTCAAACCCCCTGGCTGCAACGCTCAGGGTCTCAATGGATTCTAGATCGCTATTGAGCGCGCGAGTTCAGGAAACTCTTCAAGGACATCGGCGCCTGTGCCGTACGTCAGCCATGGCATTAATCGACAAGCTCCCGCAGCGGTTATGAACGAGGCCTGCTCCAGGCCCTGTCCAATAGCGCGACCACTGTTTCGTCCGGGGTCTGGCTGAAGTCTTCATACCAATCGCCGACCGAGCGCATCCACTCGGGCATCAACGGACACACAAACTCATCGACCTCACTGCGCAAGGCTTCGGCGGTTTCGACCGGTGCCACTGGAACGGCAACCACGATGGCAAGAGGGTCTTGCAGGCGTACCGCATGGACCGCCGCCATCATTGACGCACCGGTGGCCAAGCCATCATCCACCAGCAGGACCACCTGCTGTTTCAGGTCGACAGGTGGACGGCTGCCGCGATAAAGCGCTTCACGACGCGCCAGTTCCTGCCTTTCCCGCTGCAGCACCGCATCGAAGGCAGCCTGGTCGACGTGATGGGCACACAACGCATCGTCGTTGCGAATCTGGATGGCGCCGCTGGCAATCGCGCCCATCGCCACTTCCGGATGAGACGGCACACCCAGCTTGCGCACCAGCATCAGGTCGAGGGGCAACCCCAGGGCGTCGGCCACCGCCCAGGCGACGGGCACGCCACCCCGGGGCAACGCCAGGACGATCGCATTGCTCCGTCCACGGTACTGGGCCAAGGGTTCTATCAAGCGATGGCCGGCCGCGGCTCGATCGGCATAAGGCGGCGATGCAAAAGACAGGGGATTCATGGTCGGGTCTCCTTGCAAAAACAGACACGTCGTCCGCACAGTCACCCTGTCAGGATACCCGGCACAGGGTGTCCAGCAACGGCTGAGTGATCCAAACTGCCTGCGTCGTCACGCCAATCGACGGACGTGACCGCATCGTCGGCGCCAGCGACTTGGGAATCGCGAGTCATCACGCCTGCCGAAGCCGTTTCTTAACGAGGTCTGACGGAGGAGAAATTTTGGCACGACCGAGAAGAATCCCGTCAAACATGGGCTGCCCTTGTTCGATCTTCCGTAGTACAGTAATCAAAACCCGATAAATATCCACCTTGAGATGACCTGAAGTGCCAGGCCCCAACGTCAATGGACCGCACACCCCGTCATCCTTCTGCCGCGGCGGTAACTGCATGATCGACATCACCGAAGTTTCCATTGCCCAACTGCGCGCCGCGCTGGAATCGGGCCAGACCACGGCGGTAGCGCTTGTCCAGGCCTACCTCGCCAGGATCGATGCCTACGACGGCCCCGACACGCCCACCGCCCTCAACGCGGTGGTGGTGCGCAACCCGGATGCGCTGAAGGAAGCGCAGGCCTCCGATGCCCGCCGGGCCAACGGCCAGACCCTCGGTCCACTCGACGGCATTCCCTATACGGCCAAGGACAGTTATCTGGTCAAGGGCCTCACCGCCGCGTCCGGCAGCCCGGCGTTCAAGGACCTGGTGGCTTATCGCGATGCGTTCACCATCGAACGGCTGCGCGCCGCCGGGGCTATCTGCCTGGGCAAGACCAACATGCCGCCCATGGCCAACGGCGGGATGCAGCGCGGGGTGTATGGCCGGGCGGAAAGCCCGTACAACGGCGACTACCTCACCGCGCCTTTTGCCTCCGGCTCCTCGAACGGTGCGGGCACCGCAACTGCCGCCAGTTTCGCGGCATTCGGCCTGGCTGAAGAAACCTGGTCGAGCGGGCGCGGCCCGGCGTCGAACAACGGCCTGTGCGCCTACACGCCGTCCCGTGGGGTGATTTCGGTGCGGGGCAACTGGCCGTTGACACCGACCATGGACGTCGTCGTGCCCTTCGCCAGGACCATGGCCGACCTGCTCGAAGTGCTGGACGTGGTGGTCGCCGAGGACCCGGACACCCGTGGCGACCTGTGGCGCCTGCAACCCTGGGTGCCGATTCCGAGCGTCGACTCGGTTCGTCCCGCCTCGTATCCGAGCCTTGCCAGCAAACCCGGGGCGCTGGCCGGCGTTCGGTTCGGCGTGCCACGGATGTACATCAACGCCGACCCAGAAGCCGGCACGGCCGAGGCCCCCGGCATCGGCGGCCCGACGGGGCAGCGCATCGTCACCCGCGCCTCGGTGATCGACCTTTGGGAGCAAGCCCGCAAGGCCCTGGAGGCCTGTGGCGCCGAAGTGGTCGAGGTGGATTTCCCACTGGTGTCCAATTGCGAGGGCGATCGTCCCGGCGCGCCGACGGTGTTCACCCGTGGCCTGGTTTCCAAGGAATTCCTGCACCATGAATTGTGGGACTTGTCGGCCTGGGCATTCGATGATTTCCTGCGGGCCAACGGTGATCCACAGTTGAATCGCCTGGCCGACGTCGACGGACCGAAGATCTTCCCCCACGACCCGGGCACCCTGCCCAACCGCGAGGACGACCTGGCCGCCGGCATGGATGAGTACGTGAAGATGGCCCAACGCGGCATCACGCCTTGGGACCAGATCCCGACACTGCCCGCCGGGTTGCGGGGGCTCGAAGAAACACGCCGGATCGACCTGGAAGACTGGATGGAACGGCTGGGCCTGGACGCGGTGATCTTCCCGACCGTCGCCGATGTCGGGCCGGCGGACGCAGATATCAATCCGGCCTCTGCCGATATCGCCTGGAGCAATGGGGTCTGGGTCGCCAACGGCAACCTCGCCATCCGTCACCTGGGCGTGCCCACGGTCACCGTGCCGATGGGCGTCATGGCCGACATCGGCATGCCCGTCGGGCTGACATTTGCCGGGCGCGCCTATGATGATTCGAAACTGTTGCGACTGGCATCGGCGTTCGAGTCGATCGGCTCCAAGCGCCTGGTCCCGCCTCGGACCCCGCCGCTGTCGGCTTGAGCCGGTCATTGGGGTTGCTGCGCAACTCAGCGGGAGCAAGCTCCCTCGCCACAAAAGCAGCGCTCGACTTCATTTTTGAGTACGGGCGCAACACCGTGGCGAGGGAGCTTGCTCCCGCTGGACTGCGCAGCAGTCCCCGGACCGGTTCTACAGCCGGAAATACTGCTGCATGGCACGGGCAAGCAGGTTCACGGCTTCATCATCCTGTGAGGCCTGGCCTCGCATGAACACCACCTCATGCTCCTCGATCACCGGCAGGCCTTCAAGGATCCGCATCGCATCCGTCACCCGCCCACGGTCGATCAGGCTGATCGCCAACCCGGCCTCCACGCAGGCCTTGACGGCCTGGTTGGAGGGGCTTTCCAGGACGATGCGCGTCCTGCGCCCGCTTTGCCTGAGGGTTTCCACCATCGCTTGCCGATAAGGGCATTGCGCCGCATGCACCGCCAGCGGCAACGGCTCCAGCGAGGCCGCCGTCCCGTGGACTGGCCCGACCCAGACCGGCGTGGTGGACACTAGCACTTGCGTTTCTGCGTTCGCTTGGCCCTTCGGCTGGGTAACCACCGCTGCCTGGAGCTTGCCACGCTGCACCTGGTCACGCAGCGCGTAACTTGGCGCGGTCTTGAGTTCCAGCACGACGTTGGGCCACGCGGTGGCGAAGGTCGGGAGGATGTCGCGGATGACATGGTCGGCATATTCATCCGGCACCCCCAAGGTGATGCGTCCCGCCAAACGGGTGCCGTGCAGGTCGGCCAGTACCCGGTTGTGGGTATTGAGCAGCTCCGTCGTCGCCACGAGCAAACGCTTGCCCAACGCGGTGAGGGATACCGATCGATTGTCCCGGTTGAGCAACCGCCCGCCCGCCACCGCTTCCAGCCGCTGAATATGCACGCTGACCGCCGCCGGGCTTTTGTGCAGTTGTTCCGCCGCCCCACTGAATTTCCCGATCCGCGCCACCGCATGAAAAGTACGTATCAAATCGATATCGAGTACGGCCGTCATGATTCAATCTTCGTGAATAACTGATGCATTTCATTTTGATTTATTAGATTAGCCGGGTTCCGTAGCCTGTGGTCATGAACCCGAATAAATCGATGACCTGCACGTCCCGGCCTCGGCCCGCCTGGCATTGGCTGATCCCACTGCCCTTGCTCGAAGCGGCTTTGCTGGTGTCGTGGAGCTCCGGCTTTATTGGCGCGCGCTTTTCCATCGACTACGCGCCGGCACTGCTGGTGGTGTTCTGGCGATGCGTCGTGGTCACGCTCGTCCTGCTGCCCTTCGTCGCCGGGCAACTACGCCGAACCTCACCCGTCGCGCTGTTGAAAAACGCCGGCATCGGCCTCTTGGCGATGGCGGGCTACCTGGGTGGTATCACCCAAGGCATTGCCCTGGGTGTACCGGCGGGCTTGGCCGCGCTGGTCGCCGACCTGCTGCCACTGGGCCTGGCGCTGCTGGCCGCCGGCGTACTCCGGCAACGGCTGGCGTGGCAGGTCTGGGCGGGGTTATTGATCGGCCTGGTTGGCGTCATGCTGGTGACCCAGGGCGCATTGGCGTGGGGCAACGCACCCTTGTGGGCCTATGGCCTGCCGCTGCTTGGCATGCTCTCGCTCGCCGTCGCGACCCTGTGGCAGAAATACCTGCCCGCCGAACAATCGCTGGGCCTGCTGCCCAACCTGTGGCTGCAGTGTTGCGTGTCGGGCCTGGCCTTCGCCCTGGTAGAGGGCGTCCATGGCAGCCTGGCCCCGCTACCCAGCACCGGCTGTGCACTGAGCGTCTTGTGGACAGCGGGCATTTCGACAATGGGCGGCTACGGGCTCTACTGGCTGTGCCTGCGCCGCACGACCGCCACCCGCGTCGCCAGTGTCCTGTACCTCAGCCCGCCCATTACCATGCTCTGGGCCTGGGCGATGTTCAACGAACCACTTTCCTGGCAGATGGCGGTGGGGATGGCCGTGTCCGGGGTCGGCATCTGGCTGGTCGTGGGTACCGAAGCGCGGCAGGCGGTTTCGAGCTCAAGATAGCAAGATCGGTCGAGCGCATCGGGCTGGTTGGCCTCATGCTGGTGTCCTCTACAGGGAAAGCCCATGACCGACACACAAAAGCGCTACCGATCCCGGATGCAGAAAGTGCTCGATTACATCGATCTGCATCTGGATGACTGCCTGGACCTGGATACGTTGAGCGGCGTCGCGGCCTTTTCGACATACCATTTCCACCGGCAGTTCATGGCGCCGTTCAATCTGCCGCTGAATCGCTATGTCCAGCTCGCTCGCCTCAAACGTGCCTCCTACAAACTGGCGTTTCGCGATCATGAAACGATTACAGAGATTGCCATGGGTGCCGGTTACGGTGCGCCTGATGCCTTTGCCCGTGCCTTTCGACAGCGCGTGGGGCAACAACCCTCGAATTTCCGCAAATCGCCCGACTGGCAGCACTGGGGCATTACTTTCACGCCATTGCACAACGCGAGGAACCGTTTCATGCCCACGACTTATCAGCCCAGCGATGTACAGATCCGTAGCGTTCCCGCGACCCCCGTCGCCATCATGGAACACCGAGGCGATCCCGCGATGATCGGCACGACGATCCAACGCTTCATTGCCTGGCGACGCAGTGTCGGCCTGATCCCGCCGACCAGTCCGACGTTCAATGTCTTCCACACCGACCCGCGCGCGACTGCGCCGCAAAACTATCGATTGGATCTATGCGCTGGGACGGACCAACCCATCACGCCAACCGGCGAAGCGATCAAGGCCGGCAGTATCCCTGCCGGGCGTTGTGCCGTGCTGCGGGTCGAAGGTGGCGCCGATAACCTCGAGCCTGCCGCGCTGTACCTGTACAGGAATTGGCTGCCGCCCAGCGGTGAGGAGCCGGGGGATTTCCCGCTCTATTGCCAGCGCATTACGTTCTTTCCGGACGTTGCCGAGAACGAAGCCGTAACCGAGCTCTTTCTGCCGCTCAGGTGATCATAGTCCCACGTCTACAACGAGACGAGCCTGGTGGTCATTCGCCAGTCCCACCTTGATGTCGACAACCCAAAGCCCCCCTTACTGAATACATCTGTGGCGAGGGAGCTTGCTCCCGCTGGGGTGCGAAGCGCCCCCCGGCGCCTGTTGGCCCAAGCAATCTGGCACCCTCGATGGCCGCATGGGGCTGCTACGCAGCCCAGCGGGAGCAAGCTCCCTCGCCACAATGACTCATCCACAATGGCTCGTACCTTAAGCCTCAAGCCTCAAGTCCCAAGCCTCAAGCGAACAGCATTGCCTCCGCCGCCGAACATAGACCTTCACCCGGCCAAACCAATACCTTGCCCATCGGCCAACGCAGCGCCGTTGAGGTAATGGTCGCCAAGCAGCCGACGCTGGGTCAGCAGGGCCGGTTCGGGACTGTCCGGCAAGGGCCGCGGCAGGCTGCGACCGGCCAGTTCGAAGTAGGCATGGCCGGCCAGGCGCGCGGCCTCGGCGGCGGCCAGGCGAAAGGCGCTGGCGGCCGCCTGGGACTCGTCGGCGTATTCCAGCAAGGCATCGGCAGCGTCGATGCGGATACGCAAATCGCCGACCGCGGCAATCACCAGGGCTTCATGCCGAGCGCTCTGGGCACGCAGAAAGTCGAGCAGCGCCGCCTCGACATGACGGGCATGGGCCAGGTCGCTACGGCCTTGGGAATGTAAGTTGGACATGGGCAATACCTCAGTTCCAGGAATGACGTTGCGGCTTGATGCCGTTGAGCAGTTGATTGCCGACCAAGTGATATTTCCAGCGCACCGGATCGTGCAGGGTGTGGGTCCGCGCATTGCGCCAGAACCGGTCCAGCCCCTGGCTGGCCGAGACGCTGCGGGTGCCGCCCAACTCCAACAGACGGCTGGATGCCTCCAGGGCAATCTCGGTGGACAGCACCTTGGCCTGGCCGACGATCACCGAGGCTTCTGCCACTCGTTCCTCGCTGGGTTCGGCGACAGCCCGGTCGACCGCGTGCGCCGCGCGCCGCAGAATCGCCTCGGCCGCTTGCAGGCGCCAGGCCAACTCACCGATCAGCGCCTGGCCAAGCGGGTCCTGCCAACCGTGTTGCAGCCCGCTGTCCACCCATGGACGCGCCTGGCGCGCGACGCGCAGAGTTTCGGCGAAGGCGCCACGGGCAATGCCGGTGTCCACCGCAGCCTGGATGATTTGCGAAATCGGGCCGTCGGAGGTGGGTTGCTCATAGGCTTTCCAGGCCGGCACCACGGCGTTGGCCGGCACCCGCACGCCGTCGATGCGCACCTGGCCACTGGCGGTGATGCGCTGGCCGAAACCGTCCCAACTGTCGATCACCGTCAGGCCCGCCGCATCCCGTGGGACGAGGGCGATATGGACGTGCCCTTCCTCATTCACGCCGGCCACCGGCACGATGTGGGCGCACAACGCACCGGTGCAGTAGGCCTTCTCGCCGTCGAGTACCGCCGTGTCGCCGTCGAAGCGGAGCTGCGTCTGGAAAGTGGTGACGTACTGGCTGCGCGCTTCGGAAAAGGCATTGCCGAAACGATAGCCCTGCAACACCTTGGCGTAGTAACGGCGCTTCTGCTCCTCGCTGCCGGTCAGGCTGAGGTTGCTGAGCACGCCGAAATGGTTCTGCGGCAGCTGGCCGAGAGACGGATCGGCCGCGGAAATGATCGCGATCACTTCGCTGAGGGTGGCATAGGACACTTCGGCGCCACCGTATGCCTTTGGCACGCGGATCGCCCACAGCCCACTGGCGCCAAAGCGCTCCAGCTCCTCCCAAGGCAGCCGCCGCTCGCGGTCGCGCAAGGCCGCCTCCCGGGCGAAATCCAGGGCCAGGCGATGCGCCACTTCAATGGCCTCGGCATCGCTGCGGATGATGTGGGCCGGACTGCGCGGCGCCGGATGGGCCTGCCCAGGCAGATCGAAAGACGGTGAGTCGGTCATGTGCTACTCCATGCATAACGGGTTCATCCAGCGCTAAAGCACAGCCCGTACCAACCTTAAAAACTCTTTACATTCAATGAGTTGATAAATAACCCGGATACACCTGAAAGCCCCGGGAACGACAAACTGTCGAGGGACTGTTGCCCCGCGAACAGTTGCGTCGCATCGTCCTCAGCGAGCCTTGCCACCCAGGTAGAAATGCTGGAGGTCTTCCCGGGCCGCCAGCTCCGTAGCATCGCCCTCGCCCACCACCCGGCCGTTCTCCAGGATGTAGGCGTAGTTGGCATGGCGCAGGGCGACATTGATGTTCTGCTCGGCCACCAGAAAGCTCATGCCCTCTTGGGCATTGAGCTGCGCGACGATGGCGAAAATCTCTTCGACTAGGATCGGCGCCAACCCCATCGAGGGCTCGTCGAGCAGCACCAGTCGAGGCTGGGTCATCAATGCGCGGCCGATGGCAAGCATCTGCTGCTCGCCGCCCGAGGTCAGCCCGGCCTGGGTCTTGCGCTTGGTCTTCAGCCGCGGGAACCAGGCGTAGATGCGCTCCAGATCCTGTTCCAATTCACGGCGCGTCGGCTTGCGCAGGAAGCCGCCGCTGCGCAAGTTGTCCTCGACCGTCAAATGGGCGAACACATGCCGCCCTTCCAGCACATGGACGATGCCCTGGCGCGCCAGCAGATTGGCCGCAACGCCGGCGGTGTCCTGTCCCTGAAAGACAATTCGTCCACGGCTGACCTGCGCCCGATCAGCCTGGACCAGCCCGGAAATGGCCTTGAGCGTGGTGCTCTTGCCCGCCCCGTTGGCGCCGAGCAGGGCGACGATATCGCCTTGGCCGACCCGCAGGGAAACCCCGGCCACGGCGAGGATCGCGCCGTCGTAGATTACTTCGATGTCTTGCACCGCCAGCAACTCGCTGTTTTCGGTGCCGGCAAGGGCCGCAAAGGTCATGGTTTCTTCTCCCTCGGGCGCAGTCGCGCCCGGTTGTGTGTCGCTGTAAATGGCTACTGCGCCGCGCAATCGCGGGCGGTCACGCCTTTCTCTTTTGCGTACTCGGCGGCCTTGGCATCGATCAATGGGCGCAACGTGGCGCGGTCGGCCTGGACCCAGTCGGTGATCAGGTTCCACTGCTGGCCGTCCCATTGCTGCACCTTGGCCGCCCCACCGCCTTCGTGGTCGCTGCAGGACAGGCGCAGCGGCTGCATCAATCCAAGAAAACCGATTTCCTTGAGGCGCGCATCGTTGAGGTCGAGGTGCTCCAGGCCCCAGCGACCTTCCTCACCGTTGAGCGGACGATTGCCGAAATGCTGCTGCGCGGTGCGGATCGCTTCGACGGCGATGGCGGCATTCACCAGGCCGGAGTTGTAGTAGACGCTGCCAAAACTCTTCGGATCCTTGAGGTCGCTCTTGCCGGTGTCGAGGATGTGCTGGCGAATGCGCTGGTGGATCTCGAAGTCGGCGCCGCCCGGATAGGGGGTCAACGCCAGGTACCCCTTGCCCGCCTCGCCGGCCGGCAACACGTCTTCGTTGGACCTGGCCCAGAAGTCGCCGACGATGCGCTCCACCGGGTAGCCAAAACGCGCCGCGGTCTTGATCGCCACCGGCGTGGACACGCCCCAGGTCCGCAGGAACACCCAGTCCGGCTGGAGTTGCCGCACCTGGCGCCACTGCCCGGCCTGTTCGTTACCCGGGTCGGCCACCGCGATCTGGATATTCTCGAAGCCGTACTTCTGCGCCAGCAACGCCAGCGGCCCCTGGGTCTCCCGGCCATAGGCGGAGTCGTGGTAGACGGTGGCGATTTTCTTGCCCTTGAGCTTGTCCAGCCCGCCCTCGCGCTCGGCCACGTAGTTGATGAACGCCGAGGCCTCGCTGTAGAAGGTCAGCATGGCCGGGAAGTTGTAGGGAAACACCCGGCCATCGGTGGCTTCGGTACGGCCATAACCGAGGGTGATCAAGGGAATCTTGTCGGCTTCGGCCTTGTCCGCGAGGGCATAGGCGGCCGGCGCGCCATTGGGTTGATAGACCGCCACCGGCGCGCCATCGAGACCATTCTTGAAGCGCTCGTAGCATTCGATGCCCTTCTCCGCCGTCCATTCGGTCTCGCATTCCTGCCAGACCAGCTTGACGCCATTGATCCCACCTTCCACGTCATTGATGTAGCGCAGGTAGTCGATCATTCCGGCCCACACCGGAATACCGCTGGAGGCATAGGCGCCGACCCGATAGGTAGCCAAGGGGAAGAACTGCTCGTTGGTCGCCGCTTGGGCACCCGGTATCAGCGCCGCACAGGCGCCAAGCACCAGGCCGATGGCGGCGAGACGACGTTTGAAGGTTGCATGCATGATGGTTTTCTCGGTTTGAATGCCTGGCCGCGTCATGACGGCCGGCGGTTGGAAACCTCCTTTCCCTGGGTCGGGTCAAGGTTCATTGGGGGGGGGTCGGCGCGCAGACCCGCAGCGGCCAGACCCTGATGCGCTCGCGCAGGTCGTCGAACAGGCGTGCCAGCCCTTCCGGCTCCTTGATCAGGAACCAGATGATCAAGCCACCGAAGAGCACCTTCTGCAGGTTCTGCAGTTGCCCGGCGTCGACGTTGCCGTTGAACAGCCATTGCCCGGCATGGCTGAGCAGGATCGGCACAAGGCTGATGAAGGCCGCACCGATGAAACTGCCGGCGATGCTGCCCATGCCGCCGATAATGATGATGAACAAAATCTGGAACGAGCGATTGATATCGAAGCTCCCGGCGCTGGCCGTCCCCAGGTAGGCGAACGCCCAGAGCGCGCCGGCGATGCCCAGGTAGAAAGAACTGACGGCGAAGGCCATGCGCTTGTCGCGCTCGACGGCAATCCCAATCACCGCC
This sequence comes from Pseudomonas sp. CG7, assembly GCF_023701885.1. Lineage (NCBI taxonomy): Bacteria > Pseudomonadati > Pseudomonadota > Gammaproteobacteria > Pseudomonadales > Pseudomonadaceae > Pseudomonas > Pseudomonas sp. CG7. The sequence goes on from NZ_JABAEE010000001.1 coordinate 86,519, forward strand.
GCCGCGGTGTCCATGTCGCGGATCGCCATCCAGTTGCGGCCGACCTGGCTACGCACCAGGTTGACCGCCACCCAGGTCAACAACACCACGCAACTGAGGGTCAGCAGGTAGCGACCGACCGGGGTGCCCAAGTGATGGCCGAACAGCTCCAGGCGTGGCGCGCTGATGGTGCCGGACGAGGCGTAGTTGTAGAACCAGGGGAACTTGGCGAACACCCACTCCAGGAAGAACTGCGCGGCCAGCGTGGTAACCATCAGGTAGAAACCCTTGATCCGCGAACTGGGGATGCCGAACAGCAGCCCGACCAACCCGGCGATCACCCCGCCGCCGAGCAGCGCCAGTGGCAACGGCAGGCCCGGCACGCGCAGCAACAGGCCGTAGGTGGCGAACGCGCCCACCGCCATGAAGCCGGCGGCGCCGACCGATGTCTGGCCGGTGTAGCCGGTCAGCAGGTTCAGCCCCAGGCCGGCCAACGCCAACACCAGGAAAGGAATCAGGATCGCGTTGAGCCAGTAGTCGTTGCCCAGCCACGGCAGCCCGACAAAAGCCACCAGCAGCAACAGCAGCAGCCCCGGTCGCCAGCGGCGGCGCACCAGGGTCAGGGGCGCTTCGTCGAAGCTGGCCGTCAGGCGCGGAACAGTAGCAGTCATGGCGTCATACCCGTTCAATGATCCGGTCGCCGAACAGGCCGGACGGACGGATGTAGAGGAAGATCAAGGCAAGGAAATAGGCGAACCAGGGCGTGATGCCGCCACCAATCAGCGGGCCGATGTACGCCTCGGCGAGGTTCTCGGCGGCGCCGACGATCAGGCCGCCGACGATGGCCCCGCCAATCGAGGTGAAACCTCCGATGATCAGCACCGGCAGTGCCTTGAGCACCACCAGCGAGAGGGAGAACTGCACGCCCTGGCGCGCGCCCCAGAGCAGCCCGGCGACCAGCCCGACCACCCCGGCCACGGCCCAGACGATCTGCCAGATGCGGTTGAGGTTGATGCCCAGCGACAGCGCCGCCCGGGTATCGTCGGCCACGGCGCGCAGGGCCACACCGATGCGAGTCTTGTTGAACAGCAAGGCCAGCACCGCCACCGTCAGCGCCGCCACCCCGGCGGCGATCAGGTCGAACTGGCTGATCATGATCTCGCCGACGAACAGCGGGACGTCCTCGATGCCCAGGTCCAGCGCCCGCACCTGGGCGCCCATCAGTCCTTGGGCCAGGCCCTCGATGATGAACGACAGGCCGAGGGTGGCCATGAACAGGGTAATCTGCGAGCGGTTGACCAACGGCCGCAACACCAGGCGCTCGATCAGCAGCGCGCCAACGATCATCACCAACACCGTCAGGAGCAGCGCCAGGGCAAAGGACAGGCCCTGCTCGCGCAAGCTGACGAAGGTCAGCGCGGCGAACAACAGCATGGCGCCCTGGGCAAAATTGAACACGCCGCTGGCCTTGTAGATCAGCACGAAACCGATGGCCACCAGCGAATACAAGGTGCCGGCCAGCAACCCGCCGCCCAGGGTTTCCAAAAAGAAATTCATGGGCGAGGCGTCCCCAGGTAGGCAGCGATCACATCGGGATTGGCCTGGACCTCGGCCGGCGAGCCGTCGCCGCCCTTGCGGCCGTAGTCCAGCACCACCACATGGCTGGACAAGCCCATGACCACTTGGATGTCGTGCTCGATGAGAATCACCGTGGTGCCAAGATCACGATTGATATCGGCGATGAAGCGGCTCATGTCCTGCTTCTCCTCGGCGTTCATGCCGGCCATCGGCTCGTCGAGCAACAGCAGGGTCGGCTGCGCGATCAATGCCCGGCCCAGCTCCACGCGTTTCTGCAGGCCGTAGGCCAGGCTGCCCACGGCGACGTCGCGCCAGGCCTGTAACTCAAGGAACTCCAGCACCTGTTCGGCACGCTCGGCGAACGCCCGGGCCTCGCGCCGGGCACGTGGCAAACCCAGGGCCTGTTCGAGAAAAAACGTCCGCTGGAAACGCGACAGACCGGTGAGCAGGGTGTCCACCACACTCATTTTCTTGAACAGCGCATTGTTCTGGAACGTCCGGCCAATACCGAGCCGCGCCGCCTTCAGCGGATGCGGCCGGCGCAACGGTTCGGCGGCAAAGAACAACTGGCCGGCGTCGGTCCGGTAGACCCCGTTGAGGATGTTCAGCAGCGAACTCTTGCCCGCGCCGTTCGGCCCGATCAGCGCGCAGATCTCGCCAAGCTTGACGCTGAACGAAAGGTCGGAAATCGCTTTCACACCCCGGAACGACAGCGACACGTTACGCACCTCCAGCAGCGCACTCATGCCGCTCGCTCCAGGTACTGCAGCAACCGCGCCGAACCTTGCCGCACGGGGTCCGCGTGTGCGCTCGGCACCTCGATCCGACGCAGCCGCTGGAAGCCGAGCAGGTGCCGTACCCGCGCCTTGAGCCAGCGGCGCAGGCCACGTCGCGGATCATCCAGGGTCCATTCGCACAGGCGTCGTCGCCAACTGCCTGCCAGCGGCAGGCGCGCTTCGATTTCCGCCGCCAGCGATTCGACTCGCGTAGCGGACAACAGCAAGGCGGTTGGGGCGATCTCGCGGCGATCGCGGCTGGCTGACTCGCGGGTTTCCGGAAACGCCAAGCCTTCGCCGCCCTCCAGCCAGCGGCTGAACACGTGGGCCAGGCCATCGCGCCATTCGGTGCCTTCATCGACCCACACCACCGGGTCTCCGGCGACCTGGCCCCAGCCCTGGCGCTGAGCTGTGGGTGCCTCGGTGACAAACAGCACCGACAGCGACCGCACCTGCCACAGGCCGCGACTGGCCGCATTGGCCTGGGCCGAATACAGCTGCAGTGGCCACGCCTCGTCCAAGCCGCACTGCAACCAGTGCGACACGTTTTCGCGGCGCTGGACAAAGGCGAACGCGGGACGGGCCAGGCGCAGCTGACGCTGTAGATCCTCACCACGGCTGTCGCGGTCGATCACCACGCTGTGCCCACCCAATTGGCGCGCGGCCAATGCCAGGATCAGCAGGCTGGGCTCGAACTCACCGCTCAGCGCCAGTCGCGCGCCCGGCGCAAAGCCCTGCTGGCGCAAGCCATCGCAGACACGCTCGACCTCGCGCTGCACATCGATCCAACGCCAGGCCTTCCAGATGCCGAGGCGTCGATGGCGCAGGGCGATCTGCGTCGGTCGTTCCCTGGCCCAGCGGTGCAAGGCTGCCAGAGCACTGTCGGTCACGCTGTCGGGCAGCGACGAATTGAGCTCGTAGACACTCATCGGCTTACTCCTCGCCAACCAAGGCCGGCTCAGGGAGGCGGGAGCGCCGGGCCAGGCGATTCAAGTCCCGATAGCCTGCGCCCGGGTGGTTGGCGGGCAGCCGCGGGCCATCGCCGAACAGCTTGTCCCGCAGGGTGCCCGGGCGGTATTGGGTCTTGTACGCACCGCGCCGTTGCAACTCGGGCACCAGCAGCTCAACCACATCGCTGAAGGTTTCATGGGCCAGGGCGTAGGCCAGGTTGAAGCCGTCCACATCGGTGTCCTCGACCCACGCCTGCAACTCGTCGGCCACGGATTGCGCACTGCCAACAATCAACGGGCCGAAGCCGCCGATGCCGACCCAATCGGCCAACTCCTGGACGGTCCACTGCTTGTCCGGGTCGGCGGTGGAAAAGGTTTCCACGGCCGATTGGATAGCGTTGGTATGGATGTGCTTGAGCACCTGGTCGGGTCGGTACTGACCGAAGTCGATGCCGGTCCAGCCGGAGATCAGCGCCAGCGCGCCCTCGTAGCTGCTGTAGGATTTCAGTTCGCGCCATTTGGCCTGCGCCTTGGTGTCGGTCTCATCGACGATCACCGTCTGCAGGTTGAAGATCAGCACCTTGCGCGGATCGCGCCCGCCCTCGGCAGCGCGTTGGCGTATATCGGCCACGGTCTTCTTCAGGATCACCTTGGACGGCGCCGCAACTAACACACATTCGGCATGCCCGGCGGCGAAGTCCTTGCCACGACTCGACGCCCCCGCTTGATAGAGCACCGGCGTGCGCTGCGGCGACGGTTCGCAGAGGTGGATGCCCGGCACCTGGAAGTGCTTGCCCTGGTGACGGATCTCGTGGACCTTGCTCGGGTCGCTGAAAACGCCGCGCTCACGGTCGCGTAGCACCGCACCCTCCTCCCACCTGCCTTCGAACAACTTGTAGAGCACCTCCAGGTATTCGTCGGCGTAGTCATAGCGCGCAGCGTGATCGCTGAGTGCCGCCTGCCCGAGGTTCCGCGCCCCGCTGTCGAGATAAGAGGTGACGATGTTCCAACCGATGCGCCCCTTGGTCAGGTGATCCAGCGTGGACAGGCGGCGGGCGAAGGGGTAAGGGTGCTCGAAGGTCAGCGAGGCCGTGAGGCCGAAGCCCAAGTGTTCGGTCACCAGGGCCATCGGCGTGATCAATGCCAGCGGATCGTTGACCGGCACCTGGGTCGCTTGACGGATGGCAGCATCGCCATTGCCACCGAGCACATCGTAGATGCCGATCACATCGGCAATGAAAATACCGTCGAACTTGCCACGCTCCAGCAGCTTGGCCAGGTCGGTCCAATAATCCAGGTCCTTGTACTGCCAGGCGCGGTCCTTGGGATGCCTCCAGAGACCGGGCGACTGGTGACCGACACAGTTCATCTCGAAAGCATTGAAACGAATTTCACGGGGCATGGGGACTCCTGCTCGATAGGCTCGGCACCCTTTCCCGGTGCCTCTCACTGCTCTATCAACACGATTCGTGCCAAGTGATAATTCGTTTATTTACAGTTAGTTAGACTCTCATTCATTCGATGGAAATGCCTGTACGGGGACAGCGTTGTTGATCAACTGTCCGCTGGCGGACAGTGATAGGCGGGAGAACACGTCCACCAAGGTCCGATCAACGCACTAAGCGATCCGGAGACTGGACACCGTGAGCCCGAACTCTGACTGGACCGCCTGGGCAATACCGCTGGTGACGTCGGTCACCAATAGCTTTCCCTTGTCGGCACTGGAACCCAGCGCAGAGGACAGAACACCACTCGCAGGCACCCATTCGATTCGCGTGGGGTACATATCGTAGACCGGGAATTCGGCCGGTCCATGGTCAGGAATCTTGTCCAGGGCAACCATCTCTGGGTAGTAATGCAGCATCATCGAGGTTTCGATGACCGCCGCATGTTCCAAGGCGATTCCCGGAAATCCATTCACAAAGATCTTGTCGAGTGTCTGCGGGTTGACGAACTCCCAGTGCTCCAGGCGCATGACTTCCAGCCCGCTGTCCGGACCGATGTCGCGCATTGCCAGCTCTATGCCCTCGGTCACGAACCACTGGATTTCATAGTGACCGATCACCAGCACCAGCCGCTTCACACCGTGGCGATGAAACTCACGGATGGCATCCCGAACCATGGCGACCAGGGTTGCACCGTCCACGCTGGTTGTGCCGCAGAAGTGCTGCCCGCCGCCACACTTGGGCTGGGATTTGTAGCCATAGGACAACGTCGGCGCAACGATGCCGCCGATTGCCTTGGCCACGTCTTCGCTGATGGCGCTGGCCAGCAGGGCATCGGTTCCCAGCGGCAAGTGAGGCCCATGCTGCTCCGTTGCGCCGATGGGCAGGAACACCACGGCACCTGATTGCACCCGATGCTCATAATCGACCCAACTGATGTTATCCATCCGAACATTGTTCATGAAGTTGTCCTCCTGAGGTCATTTCAAAGTGGCGAGCACCTCGGCGCATGACAGCCATCAACGCCGAGGTGATGCCCCATGGGCTTATGCGCGCGGCGGGTACCACGACTCTGGCTCCGGATAATCCCAATCGGAAGGAAATGCATAGGTTTCAAACACGGTGGTGGTGTCGGCCTCGGTGCCAAAGAACGCGAAATGATTCACGCCCATCCAGGAACCTGACTGCACGCATTTGAAGCCACGTCGCTCCAGTTCAGCGATGCGGTCTTCAAACGGGATGTTGTTGCAGTCATACGCGACGTGTTGGATGCCTTCGCCATGCTTGTCCAGGAAATCAGCGAAGATCGTCGGCCCGGAAACAGGCTCCATCAATTCCCAGACCATGTTTCCGGATTGCGCAAAGCAGACTTTCAGTACAAAATCGGCCGGCTCACCGCGGTAAGTCTGGTTCTGGGTGTTTTCCGGGCTGAAGGTATAGACGCGCCACGGGCCGATCCCCAGCTTGAGCAAGCCATCCATGGTGCGCTTATGGTCACGCGTCACGATCGCGATTTCCACGACATTGCCCAGGAACGCATCGATCTCGGCACCGCCGCTCAACGCCGCCAATATATTGGTTTGTTCAAGATGAGACATTTGCACAACCTCGCTTAATGAATAACAACATGGGTTTTTTACTTAGCCATGGCCGACGAGTGAATAACCTCGACCTGCCGGGATCGGTGCAACACATAATAAATACCGCCACCGACGGCAAACCCCGCCAACCAAGACAGATCAATACCGCCCAATGCCATTGCAAGAGGACCTTGTAGTGATTTAATGGTGCCGACTTGGAATAACCAGGCCGCCAGTACGCCAGCGGCAAGTGCAAACAAGCCTTTCCAGTTCACGTCCGTGCAGGCACTTTCCAAGTGATGACAATAAAGCGATTGAAGATCGAGCTGACCACGGCGAATCAGGAAAAAATCAACCAGCGTGATACCCGCCCACGGACTGATCCATACCACGAAGAAGACCATCAGGTTCTCGAAGGTATGCACGAACTCACCTGATTGCAGGAACAGATAGAGGATGCACAGCGCGACCACGCCCGAGACGGTTGAAACAACCCAGCGTGGCACTCGCAGATCCAACGATAACGTTGCCAGTGCCGCCGAATAGATGACCACGATGTTAGTGGCCACCGGACCATGTAGCAGCACCAGAAGTACCGGCAACGCCATGGTGCCGAACACCGCGATGATCAGTTGGGCCGGGTCCGAGCCTGCGCCCGCGGAAGCAATGGCAGCGCCAAGAAAGGCCAACCATACGGTAGGCAGGAACATGCCGAGGAATGTCGAGCGAAATACCTGGCCATCGGAGAGTTTGCGCTGGGTGAAGCGGGTGTAATCCGAGGCGTACACCAGCCAGGAGATGCCCCAGCCGATCCCGATCGCCGTCATCAGGCTGCTCATGGCCGACAGTTTGCCAATGCCCTCGACGGTCGAGGCCTGCCACTGGATATCCACCTCAGTGAAGGCGAGCCCGGTCATCACCACCATGATCAGCAGGATCACCGGCATGGTGTAGCGCTCGAAGCATTTGATGGCATTGAAGCCCCAGGCTGCGATACCCACCTGGATGACCATGACGCCCAAGGCGATACCGTACTTGAGCTCCATGCCCCCGCTGATGCCGATCTTTTCCAAGGCCGCCATCGCCAAGTCCAAGACTATCCATGTGTTGGTAGCGACCCAGCCCATCGGCATCAATATCTGCATGAAGGTTGGCAAGTAGGCACCGCGTCGGCCGAAGGCCAGCCGGGAAAGCACCATTTGCGGCACTCCCGTGCGGTGGCCCATGATGCAGATGGCACCGAACAGGGCGGCACCCAACAGGTTGCCGACGATAATCACCAGCAGGGTTTCAATCAGGCTCAAGCCCAGTTGGATACCGATTGCCCCCAGCACCCAATTGATCGGCGCCACATTCGCCCCGGCCCAGATCCAGAACTGGTCCAGCGGTGTGGAAGTACGATGGCTATCGGGCACCGGCTCAATACCCAGCGCATCGTAGTTGGCCTCGTTCGTTAAGTTTCTTTCAGATTCGCGACGCATTGACATTATTATTTTCCTCGCTGACCGGCGACCACGTGAATCGCCCCGAGCCATTAAAGCGAGGTCTGTATTTTTATGTAATTGACGATAACTAAACGACCCTTTAGAAAAATTGCCGGATTAAATTTTTTTCAAGCGTGTCATTCATCCGGGCATGAAATACCCGTTCAATGTCAAAAAAATGGAAACATTTCAATTCACCCGACAAATAATAATCGCTCGTTGAGTTTTATTTGATCCCCTTCAAAGAAATATCAATAGCCGAAGCAGCGAGGGTCATGGCCAACTTGTTGCAGTCGCTGAAGTCATCCCACTTCAGGATTAACAGGAATCACGAAATGACCACCCTTCTTCATATTGATGCCAGTGCACGCTCCGACCGCTCCCTAAGCCGTAAACTGTCCCAGGCGTTTGTCGAAGCCTGGATCGAACATGATGGCAAGGCGCAAATCATCGCCCGTGACGTTGGGCACAACCCTCCTCCCTTCGTGACCGAAGCCTGGATCGCCGCAGTTTTTACGCCCGAAGAACACATGACGCCAGAAAAGCGCGAGGAAATTCGCCTCTCGGATGAACTGATCGACGAAATCGACCGGGCCGACATCATCGTGATCGGTACGCCGATGTACAACTACGGGATGCCGGCCGCTCTCAAGTCCTGGTTCGACAAAGTGATTCGTATCGGCAAGACTTTCACATTCGACCTCGACCGGGGCGACTACCCGTTGGAACCCATCATGAGCGGCAAGAAGCTGGTCATTTTGTCTTCCCGGGGTGAGTTTGGATTTGGTCCTGGTGGCGTTCGTGAGGCCATGAACCATCTGGACACGCACATTCAAACCTGTGCGCATTACTTGGGCGTGGATGAAACCCATGTCATCTCTATCGATTACCAGGAATTTGGCGACGCTCGCCATGAAGCCTCCATCGCGAACGCGTTCGATGCCGTTCCGGTCCTGGCCAGGCAAATGGTCGAGGCACGGCAAAGCCAGCTGTCTCCGGCTTGATGCCACGTATCGCCGCCAACACCAACGATGGGACAATCATGATCACGATGCTGCAAATTGCCGAGCGCTTGAGACTGGGCCATGCCACGCCGGATGAATTGATCGAGTCTGCATTGACCTCGGCCAATAACTCGAAGCACATATTCATTTCCACACTGGAACAACGCGCCATCAATGACGCTGGTGCATCAACCCAACGGTGGCAGAACGGGACTCAGTTGAGCGCCTTTGACGGTATCCCTTATGCGGTCAAGGACCTGCTGGACGTCGCGGGCAGTCGGACGACCGCCGGCTCCTTTACTCGTGTCAACGCGCCCATGGCGACCAAGGATGCAGCCGTCATCGCAGCCCTCACGGCGCAGGGGATGATCCCGATGGGTAAAACCAATCTCTCCGAGTTCGCCTATTCCGGCCTGGGCCTGAATCCTCATTTTGGAACGCCGGTTTCCGATCCCGCGACCGACGACAGCCGAGTTCCTGGTGGGTCTTCGTCCGGCTCGGCGATTGCGGTTCAACAGGGCATCGTCAGCTGCGCCATCGGCACTGACACCGCAGGCTCGATTCGCATTCCAGCGGCGTTCAATGGCTTGGTTGGCTACAAGGCTTCCACGGGCCGCTACTGCATGGAGGGTGTGCACCCGCTTGCCGTCACGCTGGATAGCTTGGGTTCTTTTGCCCATACCGTGGCCGATTGTGCGACGTTCGATGCGCTGATGCGAGGTTGCGCAAGCGTGGCCCTCCGGGCTGCCAACCTTGCAGATCTGCGCTTTGTGGTCGATGACGGCGTGATGATTGATCCAGCGCTGCAGCCTGCGGTACAGCACAACCTTGTCTCAATGATGGAACGGCTTCGTGAGGCCGGTGCGCGGGTGGAGTATCGAACGATAGCCGCAGTCGCCCATACCCGTGAACTGATTACCCGCTCGGGCTGGTTGGGGGCGATAGAAGCCTGGCGCCTTCTCGGCCCGATCGTGGAAGGTCCACAAGGTGTGCGAATGGACAGGCGCGTGCAGGCTCGCTTGCGCTCGGCCAAGGACATCGACTCTGCCACCGAAGCCAGGATCCGACATCTGCGCATGGAGTTGATGGCTGCAATCGAAAACGAACTCGACGGTGCCATCCTGGTGATGCCGACGGTCAAGCATGTCGCACCGCCGAGGGCGCCATTGGAGGATGACGATGTGCTTTTTGCCGCCGTGAACCTTGAGACCCTGTCACTCACCATGATTGGAAGTCTGCTGGATATGCCGGGCGTGGCAATCCCATCTGGGAGGGACAGTTCCGGGTTTGCCACCTCGACCCTGTTTTCGACAACCCGGGATCACGACGATCACCTACTCAGCGTAGCCCTGGCGGTGGAATCGAGCTTATCCGCCTCAGGTTTCAGGACGTCAGCGCCATTTGACGCCCCGCCATCTCATCAAGCGTATGTTCCCTGAACGATGTTGCCTCGCCCAAAAGCCATTCCCTGAATAACGAAAGGCTATGGCGAGGATTGCAATGACTATCTTCTACCAAGTGGTACGTAAACCCGGCCAAGGCCGGGCCCGCCACCTGTCGAATCCGACCAGAGCGAAGCTCATCGCCAATCAATACATTGCTGCACAGCAAGGGGCCTAATCCGCACTCCATTGCATGCAGCGCAAGCGTTTCCTCGCTGTACCAGGAGGTGCGCAGGTCCCGGGAGGCACCGTGTTCGGCCCGGGCCAGCCAGGCTGACCAAGAGGGAGCTTCGAGAGCCTGGTTCTTCCATTTGAACGCCAGCAGCGGTCGATTATGAAAGTCGTCGATCGTTGCCGTGCGCTCGACTGGGCAGATGCTTTTATCCGCGACGGCGATGTACCGATCCTCGAACAGCACTGGGCCTCGCACACCGGCCTCGACTGGACCATATCGAATCGCCAGGTCAATAGTCTCGGAACGCAAATCCACCAGTTTCTCCGAGGCGTGGATCGACACCAGGATGTTCGGATAGATCTCGTTGAACTTCGCCAGGCGCGGCATGAGCCATCGTTCCGCGAATGCGCGCGTGGTGGACACCTGGATCGCATCGCCCTCCTTTGCCCCATTTATCAGGGCAAAGGCCTGGGCAATCTGGTCGAAGCCGTCCCGCAACAGCGGATAGATGGCTTTGCCCACGGGCGTGAGGGTCACCGTCCGCCCCCGCTCAAGGAGCTTTTGCCCCAACCCGTCCTCCAATTGCCGGACTTGATGACTGACCGCGGCGACTGTCACGGAGAGCTCGTTCGCTGCCACGGAAAAACTCTGGTGGCGTGCAACCGCTTCGAACGCTCGCACCGAATTCAGAGGGGGTATCTTGCGCATGATGGTCTCCTGGCAACCTGGACGGGTATTGCGTGCAGCGGATTCAGAGGATGCAATAGTGAACGTCCCGGGGCTCCATTCCATTTACGACAGTAATGTCCTGGGGACAAGCAGAGAGCACCACAATTGCATCCATTTCCGCCGTAAGGCACACATACTGCCCAGGCTCACTGACCGGCGCGGCGAACTCGATGCGCCCGTCCCGATGAACCGGCACGTTCATGAACAGGTTCAAGGGACTCGGGGTTTCGGTCGCCACCAGGCCAAGGGCATCCAGGGCCAGGAAGAGGTTTTCATTGCAGCTGTCGTGATGACCAACGACACCCAACTGTACGTAACGCGTCGGATCGCAGGCGGCCACCAGCGTGTCATGCACGCCGGGTGTGGTGTCTTGCGCAAGCGTGAGGATTTTCCGGCGTTTGTTGGTCACGAGACTGTCACCCTTGCACGGGTTCAGCTTCAACCAAAAAGGCCGACTGTGCTCCATCGACATGACTTCGCAGAGATCATCCGGGTTGAACGCCCAGGTGTCGACGACCTGCTTGCCATGGGTGTTGATGAGCTTGAGGGTTTGCCCCCGTTGCAACCGGAGCGCAACACCCCGCCGGGCAGGCAAGCGGACCAGCTCTGTGCTGGGAAGGGTATCTACTGCATTCATGTTCTTGTTTTCCTCGCAAGACAAAGGCCGACGGCCGAGTACCTGCCATCAAGGAAAACACAGCGCAAAACCGCAAACCAATAATATAAAGTGGCCTCGGTATAAGTTGAATTTATAGGGTAGGCCCATGCGAATCCGGCAGCTAGAGTGCTTCAGGACCTTGATGATCCACGGCACGATGACCCGTGCCGCAGAGCTTTTGAACATTTCCCAGCCGGCCATCAGCAGCACCATCGCCAATCTGGAGCATGAGACCGGCCTGAAACTGTTCGTGCGCAAAGGCGGTCGCTTGCAACCCACACCTGAAGCCCGATTATTTTTCGTCGAGGCTGAGCGTGCGCTGGAAGCGGTGGAAAAAACCCATCGCATCGCCAAGGAAATCAGAACAGGAAACCGCGGCCACCTGGCAGTCGCGGCCTATGCCAGCATCTCGATCCATCTGCTGCCACGATTGATGGCCGAGTTCGCGAAAGAGCGCCCAGGGCTGGAACTCAAGATCATCAACCGCAACTCCCAGTCGGTCCGGGACCTGATGACAACGCAGCAATTCGACCTGGCCATCGCCGAATTGCCGCTCGATTACCCGACTTCCAACATGGAGGTAATTTCGTATGAATGCCAATGCATGATGCCGATGGGTCACCCTCTCGCAGCGTTGGACGTGATTACCCCGGCAGACCTGGATGGCGTACCGATCGTGTCGCTGTTCAAGGGCGATCCTACCTATCAGCAGTTGGCCATGGCTTTTTCGGCTTATGGATCATCTTGGAACGTGGTGGCCGAGACAGAGTTTTTCTCGACAGCCTGCGAACTGGTCGGCGCCGGCCTGGGGGTGGGGATCGTCGATCCGGTGGTCAGCCGGTCCTTCACTCGCCATCTTGTCCTGAAGCCCTTCTCACCAGCGATCAGATACGAAATTGCGCTATTGCTTCCCACACAGGAGGAGCCATCACAGTTGGCGCGAGCATTCATCCACTACCTTAAAGAACACCTTTAAGAGTGCGTCGTACTCATCCCCGAAGGGTCAAGCAGGTACTCAGTGAGTGTCGCCGCACAGGCAACGATGCCTTCATGGAGCACCATTTCAAAGCCATGGGTATTTTCCGTTGGAATGGCGATGCACCCCGCTCGCGCGGCCACTCCCGCACTCATGATCGCACTCGCATCGGAGGCGAAATCGACCAGGAGCGCAACTTGTGGGTGATAGCCCGAGCGCTGTGCAGCCTTGACCAGGGCATCCACGACAGAGCGGGTGTAATAACCCTTTTGATCCCCCGTGTTGATAATCGGGTCTGCCGATAACACCGTTCCATACTCCTCCAATACCGGGCCCACCTCGACCGCGATGGTGGTGTCACCCGGCACGCGGGCCGCGGCGTAGAGCGCACCGGCGTTGGACTCTTCCTCAAGCGTCGTGCAGACAAACCAGACATCTTGCTTGAGCGCGTGCCTTTTGTTTTTCAGCTGCTGCGCGGTGGTGATTACGGCCGCCAGGGGCGCCCGGTCATCGAGGAAGTGGGCGGCGACCGTGTCTTTCACCTGGAACGGCTGGCGCCAGTGCCGGCTGAGCACCACGCGCACGCCGGGCCGGACTCCGGCGGCGGTCAGCTCCTCCTGGGAACAGCGGGTGATGACATGGACATCGCTCCACTGCACCGCCCCTGACAGCACATCCCGCCCCTGGGCGGAGCCGCCGGTGTTGTGCATGGAACCATAAGACAGTACGCCGGGCAGGCATTGGTTATCGCCGAGTATGTCGACCGGACAAACGCCAAAACAGATGGGCTGGGCACCGCCCAGCGCCACGACTTCCAAGTTACCGTCGGGCCTTGTTTTCTTCACGATCATGGCAATTTCATCGAGGTGCGCCATGACCCTGATGGGCTGTGCTTGCGAAGACTCATCCGACGCCTTGATCAGTCCCCGGATGTTGCCGGCCTCGTCGACAACGACCTCATCGCAGTGCTTGCCCAGTTCCCTGAGACATATTTCCCGGACTTCATCTTCCTGCCCGCCGGGGCCGCGGGCCAGAAGCAATTCTTCGAGCAAAGACTGAATACTCATTGGAGGCATCAGACAGGTTCCCGTCACGACCGTTGAACAGCGTAGACCCCACCCGCTTCCCGTCCGTTCAAATCGGTATTCCCTCGGTCATGACAGGTCAATCCAGCCCCGAACGGAACGTTTCGATCTTGAGTCCGAATCGATTCATCTTGTTGTACACACCACCGCGCGACACGTTCAACCGTTGGGCAGCCAGGCGGATGTTTCCGCGCGTCTCCTTGAGGGCGGCAATGATCGCGTTCATTTCATGGGTGCCCAGGTCCGGCGCCGTCCGCGGTTCTGGCACACTTGCCCAGATCGAGGGTCGCCCGCGCTGCCTGATTTCCACCGCAAGGTCACTCGGCTGGATCAGTTCGGTCATTGCCAGGTTCGTCGCCCGTTCAATGACGTTTTCCAGCTCACGGACATTGCCCGGCCAGTGATAGGCACCCAGCAAATCCAGCGCCGCTGGCGAAACGTCCTGCATCGTCTTGCGCAGCGACCGGGCACAACGCGCGAGAAAATGCCGCGCCAGCAACGGCACATCCTCGCGACGCATCCGCAATGGCGGCACCGTCAGGTTCAGCACGTTGAGCCGGTAGTAAAGGTCCTCGCGAAAAGCCCCCTCGGCCACCGCCTGGCTCAGGTTGCGGTGGGTGGCAGCGATGATGCGCACGTTGACCCGCAGCGATTTTTTCGCACCCACCCGTGTCACCTCACCCTCCTGCAGGACACGCAGCAAGCTGACCTGCGCATCGAAGGACATGTCACCGATTTCGTCGAGGAAGATCGTCCCACCGTCGGCCAGTTCGAACTTGCCGGCCGACCCACCGCGAGCCGACCCGGTGAAAGCGCCTTCGACATGACCGAACAGCTCGCTTTGCACCAGGTCTCGCGGAATCGCGCCGCAATTGACCGCCACGAAAGGCCCGCCACGACGATCGCTGGCGTTATGGATGGCCTGGGCGAACAGCTCCTTGCCCGTGCCGCTCTCGCCGAGGATCAGCGTGGTCGAATCACTGCGACTGGCAATCCGCGCCAAGTGCATTGCATCCTGGATCGCCTGCGAGCGGCCCAGGATGGTTTCAAAGGTGTAGCTGGCCTGGGTGCCGATGATCCGCCGGGTGATTTCCCGGATGCGTCGGTTCTCGCGCAACGAAACGATCCGCCCGCCTTGCGCCAGCGGGCAGACCGACACCAGGCAAGCCAGATGGCTGCGATCATGCAGTTCAAAGGTACAGTCCAAGTCACGCACCCCGTCACCGCTCCCGAGCAGGACCGCATCGGTCAATTCGCTCTGCCCCAGGCTCTGGAATGGACTGCCGAGCAGGTCATGGCCGACGCGAAACAACTGCCGGGCGTAATGGTTGAGGGCCTTGATGCAGCCGCGCTCATCCAATACCACCAAACCCTCGTTGAGCACCTCAAGCACGGTCTGTTGTTCTTCCAGCAAGGCCTGCAGGGTCATCTGCCTGGAGACAGCCTCGGCCGCGGCCTGGACGGTGCCCAGCGTATGGAAATGAAACCAGCCTGGCTCGGCCGTCAAGGTCAACATGCCCAGGGTCCGGCCCTGGGCATCGCGGATGGGCGCGGCGGCGCAATGCATGCGGCGCTGGCGCAGGCCAAGGCCGAAATTCTCCTCGGCCAGCACATACACCACGCGATCTTCGACGATTGCCAGCCCGGTGCAATTGGTGCCCTGCACCGACTCCAGCAGTCGACTGCCAATGGGGGTGAGGTCCAGGCCGCAGAAGTACAACGTGGTGCCTTCGGCATCGGTCAGGTTGATATGGCCCCTGGGGTTATAGGCGAGCAAACCGCGCATGACTTGCGCCGCCGCAGCGCTCAGCACCCGGTTGGCCGCCAGCGTCGCGGTCAGGTCGGCGGGCGCGACAAAACGGTACGCGCCGTCTTCCGGATCGCGGCCGGCACTGACGCTGCGCAACCAGGACTCCCAGAGCCCCCGGCGGATCCCGACGGGGCGCTCGGCCTGCCCTTGCCAGCACGCTCGCCAGGCCTCCTCCAGCGCCGTGCCCGGCCCGTCGTTCAACGACGCTGGGCCAAGCGTGGTGAGGTAATCGCGGTCTTCGTCGCTCAATGCTAGGGGTTGCTGATCCATGGTTCGGCCACATGTTCATATTTTCGACATGTCAGTATAGACATGTCATCGACATGAACATTGATTCAAATAAAAACCATTAAATATCAATAAGTTAACTATTGGCACAGCACTTGCTCCCTGCATGAACAGACGAGGACATTCTTGCCGCCGAGTCGTAAAAACAATAAAGGGAGTCATATTCATGAGCACATCCAAGACCCTCCGCCTGGGCCTCATCGGTGCCGGCCGCATGGGCAGTTTCCACGGTCTGACCGCCGCCCGGCACATCCCTGGCGCGTGCCTCGCCGCCATCGCCGCCCCTACCCCCGGCCAAGCCGCACGCCTGGCGGCAGAACTGGACGTGCAGAAGGTCTATACCGATCCACAGCAGTTGCTGGATGACCCGGACATCGACGCCGTGCTGATTGCCGCGCCGGCGCGCAGCCATGCCGAGCTGGTGATCAGCGCGGCCCGGGCCGGCAAAAGCGTGTTCTGTGAAAAACCGATGGCCATCACCCTGGACGAAGCGGATCGCGCCATCGCCGCCGCTGCCGATGCACAAGTGACGCTACAAGTCGGCTTCAACCGACGCTTTGCCAAAAGCTTTCGCACCGCTCATCTGGATGTGATGGCCGGCCGGATCGGCACGCCGCAACTGCTGCGCTCACTGACCCGGGACCCGGCGCTGAACAACCCGGCCGCGTCGCCGCAATGGGTGATATTCCTCGAAACCCTGATCCATGATTTCGACACCCTGCGCTACCTGAACCCGGGCGCCGAGGCGGTTGAAGTCTTTGTGATGGCCGATGCCCTGATCGCCCCTGCCTACAAGGACAAAGGTTTTCTCGACACCGCAGTGGTCACGATCCGCTTCGACAATGGCGCCATCGCCACCGCCGAGGCCAATTTCCAGGCCGTGTATGGCTACGATGTCCGCGGCGAAGTGTTCGGCAGCGCCGGCATGCTGACCATGGGCAACGTCAACGATTCCGACTTGCTGCGGTACCTGGCCAATGGTGTGCAGGCCGACACCCAGCGCATGGACACCGACTTGCTGCGAGATGCCTACGTGGCCGAACTCAAACACTTCGCCAGATGTGTGCGCAGCTGCGAAAAACCCCTGGCCAGCGGTGAAGATGCCCGGGCAGCACTGGCCATTGCCCGCGCCTGTATCGAGTCCTTCCAACAGGGCAAGACGGTGCGCGTGCAAGGAGCGCTGTCATGAGTTTCATCCCATTCAAACTGGCGATCAGCGCCGAGATGGTCTTCCTCGACCTGCCTTTTACCGAACGGGTCAGACGCATCCACGCGCTGGGCTTCAGCGTCGAGATATGGAACTGGGCGACCAAGGACATCCAGGCCCTCGTGGCGACGGGCGCGGACTTCACCTCTATGACCGGCTACCTGTCGGGCAACCTGACTGACCCCGACGATATCCGACAGTTGCTCGACAGCGCCCAGGAATCCCTGGCCGTCGCCGCTCAATTGGGTTGCCCAAGCCTGAACCTGCACGGCACCGGCCTGGGCGATCAGGGCTTGCCGGTCAAACCCGTGGCCCAGACCACCGGCCGCATGTGGTTGAGCGCCTGCAAGACGCTGGAAAAAATCGCTCGCCTGGGGGAAGACGCGGGCCGGGTGTTCCTGCTGGAAAACCTCAACACCGAGGTCGACCACCCGGGCACGCCTTTCGCCCGCGCAGACGACACCCTGGCGCTGATCGAGGCCGTGGGCAGCCCGCACTTGAAAATGAACCTGGACCTCTATCATGCCCAGATCGGCGAAGGAAACCTGATCGAACTGATCCAGCGCGCCGGCAGCGCCATCGGCGAAATCCAAGTGGCCGACGTCCCGGGGCGCAGGGAGCCCGGCACCGGTGAAATCCACTACCCCGCGATTGCCAGGGCCTTGTTCGGCATGGGATACAGCGGTGTCGTCGGCCTGGAAGGCTGGGCCAGCAGTGACAGCGAGGTCGCGCTCGAGCGTTTCAGGCAGGCCTTCACGCTTGATGGATAAAGCCCCGACGCACTCAACATGTGCGGCAGATTTTCAGTTCTTGGTGACGTTTCAACCCATAACAACAAAAGGATAACCATCATGCGTCGTTGCACACTGCTTTTCGCCACCCTGCTGTTGCTGTTCAGCCAATGGGCCGCCGCCGACTATCGCATCGGCGTCAGCATCGCCAGGGTCGACGACAACTTCATGACCTACGTACGTAACGGCCTGGACGAGGCCGCGAAAAAGGAAAACGTGCAAATCCAGTTCGAAGACGCCCAGGGCGATGTGGTGCGCCAACTCAACCAGGTCCAGGGGTTCATCAACCAGCAAGTGGACGCGGTCATTGTCCTGCCGGTGGACACCTCCGCCACCGCCAACATCACCCGTGCCGCGGTCGATGCGAAAACGCCGCTGGTCTACGTCAACCGCCATCCGGACGAGCGCACCTTGCCCAAAGGCGTCGTCACCGTGGCCTCCAATGACATCGAGGCCGGACAACTGCAAATGCGCTACCTGGCCGAAAAACTCGGCGGCAAGGGCAACCTGGCGATCATCATGGGCGACCTGGCGCAAAACGCTACCCACGACCGCACCGAAGGCGTCAAACAGGTGCTCAAGGATTATCCCGGGATCAAGATCGTCGAGCAGCAAAGTGCCGAGTGGCAGCGCAACAAAGGGATGGACCTGACCAGCAACTGGTTAATGGCCGGGAGTCGTTTCGATGCCATCGTCGCCAACATCGACGAGATGGCCAGCGGTGCAGCGATGGCCTTGCAGCAGGCCGGCAAAACCAAGGGCGAGGTTGCGATTGTCGGCATCGACGGCTTGCCGGACGGCCTGGCGGCGATCAAGCGCGGGATGTTGGTCGCCTCGGTATTCCAGGACCCCAAGGCCCAGGCGACCAGCGCGGTGCAGGCAGCCCTCAAGATGATCAAGGGCGAGCCGGTGGAAACGGACGTCTGGGTGCCCTTCCAGTTGATCAAGCCTGAGCAGTTGGCAGTGTTCGAGCAACATTACAAATAACCGGCGACTTGATACATCGCCATGACGCTGGCAAGGGGGGCAATACACTGCCCCTCATCAGCCCCACCTGCGCATTCCCGATATTTAGCTTGACGATTGAGATGACGATCATCATATTTGAAGAATATTACGATCATCATGTGGATATCAACTCGACGGCGGCTTCGCGAATTGAAGTCGGCGCGTTGGGCATCAGCGTTTTGTCCACGTCAATCACATGCGCAGGAAATGACGTATGCAAGCCCGAACTTCATTGGCGATTGCCGGTACGCAACACACCTCCAGCCAACCGTTGACCGGCAGAATCGTCGCGCTGCTCGCCGGCCAGGCGGCGATCAGC
The DNA here is from genome assembly GCF_023701885.1 of Pseudomonas sp. CG7. Lineage (NCBI taxonomy): Bacteria > Pseudomonadati > Pseudomonadota > Gammaproteobacteria > Pseudomonadales > Pseudomonadaceae > Pseudomonas > Pseudomonas sp. CG7. Next base: position 105,803 of record NZ_JABAEE010000001.1, read on the forward strand.
ATGCTCTCCACCCACATCATCCTTCCGGCGTTCGCGGCGATCGGTGAAGACCTGGGCGTGACCGCTCGCGAGCTCGGCCTGACGCTGTCCAGCTTCTTCATCACCTTCGCCTTGGGCCAACTGGTGGTCGGGCCACTGGCCGACCGCTACGGACGCCAGAAGCTGGTCCTGGGCGGGCTGTCGGTGTTCGTTGTCGGCACCGTCATCGCCGGCTTTGCCAGCACCCTCGACGTCCTGATCGCCGGACGCGTCGTGCAAGCACTGGGCGTGTGCGCAGCCTCGGTATTGTCGCGGGCCATTGCCCGGGATCTGTTCGAAGGCGAGACGCTCGCCCGCGCCCTGTCGCTGACAATGATCGCCACGGCCGCGGCACCGGGCTTTTCGCCGCTGGCCGGCAGTGTCCTGGCCGTCACGCTCGGCTGGCGTGCCATCTTCATCCTGGTGGGACTGGCCGCTGTTGCACTGGCGTTTTTCTACGTGCGCGACCTGGGGGAAACCCATCCCGCCGATCGCCGCGCACCCCACTCGGCCAGGAGCGTGGTACTCGCCTATTGCCGACTGGCAGTGGATAAGCGCTTCATCCTCCCGGCCCTGTCCATGGGCCTGCTGCTGAGCGGCCTGTTCGCCTCGTTCGCGGCGGCGCCCGCCATCCTGATGCAAGGCCTCGGCCTGACGTCGGTGCAGACCGGTTTGTACTTCGCCTCGACGGTCTTTGTGGTGTTCGCCGCCGGCATGGCGGCGCCGCGCCTGGCCCATCGTCTTGGCGCCCGGATCGTCACGCTGCTGGGCATAACCTGCGCCATGATGGGAGGCGGCCTGCTTCTGGTCGGTCCGACCGAGCCCGGGCTGTGGTGGTATGCCCTTTCGATGGTCACGTTCCTTTGGGGCATGGGCCTGGCCAATCCACTGGGCACGGCCATTGCCATGGGCCCTTTCGGCAAGGAAGCCGGGATGGCCTCCGCCCTGCTGGGGTTTCTTTCCATGGGGGCGGCTGCGCTGGCCACCTGGCTGGCCTCGGTCTTGAGCTTCGCGCCGATGACCACGCTGGGTGGGATTCAGGCGACGGCCTGCCTGGTCGCACTGGTGTTGTTTCTGCTGCGAGGCAAGATTTGATCATGGCCAAACACGTCGCAGGCAACAATCAATACACGGGCCAGGTTTCGACAATCTTCCCCCCGCGCACGGCCAGCAAATCGCCAAATTGCAGCAGCACGGATTCGGTCTGGGTTGGCCTTAAAAATACCTGGTCTTCGACATTCAGCCCTACCGTCGGCGAGCCGTTGACCATTTCCTGGTTGGAACTGCGACCGTAGAGCTCGTTACTTTGCAGCCCCGAGGGAGACTCGAACTCGGCCATCCAGTTGCCGCCGTAGATGAAGAATGTCCCGCGCTGATTCGGGTCCCACCAGGAGAACAATCGGGACTTGCCATCCAGGGCGGGGAAATTCACCGGGCCGGTGCTCTTCAACACGGGCGTTGCGATAAAGGCCGCCGGCACATGCTCGGCCAGGGATGGCAGGTCGTAATGAGTCGGCTTGAGGAATGCCGTCCCCACCGAGACTTCGCCGCTCAAGCGTTCCTGTTCATGCATGCGGTAGCTGGGGCTGCCGGCGGTATTGAGCGTGAGCCCATCATGCCAAAGCGCCGGGAAGTGTTCCCGCACGTACTTCACATGACCGTTGTAAATGACCATCACCTGGTCGAACAAGGCCTGGGACGAACCGAGCACCCGGGGCACGCCCATGCCGACAAACGGGTCGTACCCCATGAAGCCTGCAAATTCGAGATGCTGCCCATGGGCGCTGATCAGCGTCAGCATCTCGCCGAGCACTGCTTGATCAGACACGCCGCCGCGGTGCAGGCCGACATCCAACTCGATATTGACCCGCATCCGAATGCCCAGGCCCTGGGCCAATGCCCGATAATCCATCAGCCGCTGCGGAGTGTCGAGCAGCCATTGCAGTTGCCTGGCAGGGTCGAAGGCGCCTTTGTGGGTTTGATAGAACAACTCGGCCGAGCGTACCGGCAGGGGTTTGCCAAGCAAGATGTCAGACTCGGGAAAGGTCAGCGCATCGTGGTTGAGGAACGGCTGGTGAAACGACATCAGCCGCCGGGTATCGGTGCGTTTGGCGATATACGCCAGCAACCCCGGTGACGGCAGGGATTTTTCCACCAGGCGCAAGTGTTTACCGGCACGTTTGACCGATTGCATGACCACATTGATGTTGTGAGCGAGCAGGTCGAGGTCGATCAGCATCACGGGCCGCATCGGCCCATGGGTCTTCAACTCCTGATTCAACGCGCGGAAGTAATCGTTGTAGGGACCGCCCCGGTCGCTCGGCCGCAACAGCGCCCCCGCCCCTGCCATCAAGGCCCCCACTCCCGCGGTACCGAGCATAAAGGTTCTACGGTTCATCAGGACGCCCCTCCACGTGCGCAATCAGGTGCACGTTACGGCAGCGCTGCGCCATCGTTGAGGTTATGCGGGGCCAGAAAGGGGGCTTTAGCGGCCATGCTTTGCCGATGCCCAAAAGCGGTGCCCTCCTTGGAGAGCGGCAACGACTGGCGCGACGCGTTTATGAGCCCCCGAGCTTTTTCCAAAGATACCCTGATGGCATATTCACCTGCGCAATGGCAAGCTTGCGACCGCAGCCCAGCCGCCAATGCCGCCGTTCATGGCTGATGCCCGTTGCCACTCACCTCGGGTACCCATCGACTTTTATTCAACTGAGCAAGGATGTCCTCATGAAAATTTCTCTTGGTCTCGTCGCCCTGGCCGGGTGCCTGTCCACCGCCCCTGCCTTGGCTGCCACCCCGAGCCACAGCGACCTGTTCAAGGCCCTGGCACAGTGCCAGGCCAGTGCGCAGCAGATCAGCGAATTCAACGGCCTGGTGGACGCCGAGCAAGTGTCACTCGCCAAGGATGAAGCCCATACCCCGTGGGGCGGTGGCGCCTGGCAGGCCACTGCGGCGCTGTCAGTGCACGGCGTGTCGTCGACCACCTTGGTGATGACCGACCGTTTCAGCTTCTTCCTCCAGGCCAAGAGCAGCAGCCCGAAGGCCGATGCAGAAAAACTCGCCAGCGCCCTGAAACTGGAAAAGACCCTGGATACCGACGGCTACGTGGACTACCAGCGCAACCTCGACAACGGCGCGACCCTGCTGGTGGTCTCCACCGAAAACAAGGACAGCGACCTTTATGTGGGTTGCACCTATCAGCAGGACGCTTCCTGAGACCAAGCGGCCTCGACAAAGCCTTCCCTGTCGTAACCCGGATCTAATGTGGGAGCGAGCCTGCTCGCGATGAGGCCTTCCCCGCTGGCTTCATTGCCTGACCCAACGCCATCGCGAGCAGGCTCGCTCCCACAGGGGGATCTCAGTCGTCGTTAAACGACGCTGCTGCATCCCTTTCACCCGGCGGACCGGGCCTTTGCAGTGTGGAACAGTTCGAGCCATGGCCCGGTCCGTCGAGTTGGGCCTCGACGAAGGCAAATGCATCGTCCAATGAACCATGCAGCACCCCGTCATGCCCCAGGCCTTCATACGTCCGCCAGGTGACCGGGTTGCCAGCGGCACACAACGCCGCGGCGACCGCATACTGGCGCACGGGCGTGATCGTTTGATCAGCCAGGCCGGTGGCGATGAATAACGGGAACCCAATCGATGCCTGTGGCATGTCGGTCGAGGGGATGCGCACCGCCTTCAACGCCTCGGGGGAAATGGTCAGAAGCTCGGCAAACGAATCGATCTGCAACGCTTTGGATTTGCGGGCAATGTCGCGGCTGCAGCCCTCCCGGGCAACACTTAGCAGTTCAAGGCCTTTGGTCGTCAGGATGTCCTCTACCCGTGGCCCGTCCTCGCGCAAGCCGCCGGACGCCAATGCCAGGAACAGCGTATTGGACTGGCGCGGCGGCAACGCAATGGGACCATGGGGAAATGTGCTGTTCGGGGCCGTGACTACTGCGCCGCGGATAGCCAACTCCGGCGCATAACCACCGGCCAGGATCGCCGCGCCCAACGCCGCCCCTCCTCCCTGGGATTGCCCGGCCAGAACCATGCGATTGGCAATCAGGCCAGGCCTGATGGAACGCGCAGCGCGAATCGCATCCAGGACAGAGCGTCCCTCGGCCTGCCAGAACGTATAGGGATGCGGCCCTGGCCCTCCCAGGCCTTGGTAATCGGTGGCGACCACCGCGAACCCGCGCGCCAGCCAACGATTGATATACGCCCCATCACGCTCGCGCCATCCAGCCCAGGACGGTGCGCAGGCGTCGGCAATCCCCAGCGTTCCGTGGGCCCAGGCCAGCAACGGCCAGCCTTGCGGCGGTGGCTGCCCAGCCGGCAAGTACAACGCCCCGCTGACCGGAACGAGTCCGGAGTGCCAGCGCTCGTCGGTGGAGCTGTAGAGCAGGCGCAACACCTGCCCGGCGGCGGGCATCTGCGGCGGCACCGCCAGCGTCTCGCTTCGCAGCAGCACACCGGGCAGCGCGGGCATTGCTTCAGGCCAGCGATAAAACGCCGACAGCTCCCTGTCTCCCGCGTCAGGACCGACGGGGAGCGTGCCTGCCGCCAAGGCGTTGGCCGTCATGACGCTGAATATCCCGAGGCAGATCCGCGCAAAATTCGCGATACGGAACAGGTTCATGGGAAGTTCGCCTGAGCGCAAAGTGCCCTGCGCAAAGCGCTGCCCTGCGCACCGATCACATTGCGCACGACCGGCGCCACCTCATTGAATCGGACAAACCCGTGGGTCATGTTCGCAAGCACTTGCAGGTGTGTCGCCACGCCTGCGCGTTCCAACCGATCCGCCAGCTCCCGGTTTTCATCCAGCAACGGGTCCAGTTCGCCCACCAGCAATCGCACGGGTGGCAGGCCGGCCAAGTCAGCGATGATCGGCTGTACCCGCCAGTCATCCTCATCTTCGACCAGGTAACTCGCCCAGTAGGCGCTCATGGTCTCGACCGACAGATTCTGCCCCCCATACCCACCCAGCCTTCGCCAGGAATCGGAGCCCAGGTCGCGCGAGTAACTGCCATAGAACAGCAGCAACTGCCGCAGCCCATCAAACCCTGCATCCCGTAGCGCAACTGCAGCGCCCAAGGCCAGGTTGGCACCTGCCGAATCCCCGCCCAAGGCATAACCGCGCACGGGGGAATCGGTGATTGCCCCGAGCCTGATCACCCGGCTGACGATCGACACCACTTCGTTGAACGCCACCGGAAAACGATATTCCGGCGACAACGCATAGTCGATGGACAGCACCGCCAGGCCACTGTCACGCACCAGTTGGCGCAGCGGTGCATCCCAGCCGGCAAGCGAACCGTGACGGAATCCTCCGCCATGGCAGTAGAACATCAAGCAAGGCGTCTCATCGCCCTCCGGCCAATAGAGCTTGCAGGGCACCGTTCGGCCATCGACAGCAAAACCCAAGGTGCGCTCATAGGACAGCGGCACGCTGCGGCGCGCCGCCCAGGCATCAATCCGTTCCAGTTGCGCCCGGACACGTTGCACGTCCCCCTGGACAACCGGTAGCAGCCCTTGTTCGCGCAGCGTCGTGGCCACGGCCACCAGGTCAGGGTGAACCGGCGGCGGTGAACCCGCCGCCCCGCTTGCAACGCAACTCATGGCCGGGGGTCCTCACCGGTTCCAAGTGCGTCCAGCAGGATGAACGCCCATTGAGCCCCGTGCATGTCTCGGTCCTGCAAGGCGCCCTGAACCACTGGACGCGGCAGGCTGATCTTGATCACGTTCAACGCCTCGATGGGAAAAACGCTGATCGACTGCGCAGGCCTGCGGAAGAGCTTGGCAATCGCGGGGGCTTGCAACTTTGGCTCCGCGGCCATCTGCGCGAAGGTGTCCGTGTCCTTGCAGAACACATCGATGGTCAGGGAAAACGGTCCGGCATTCTTGGAGCGGATCTCATAACCCAATGTTTGAAGTGTGTTCATCTCACGCGCCCTCGACTGTCTTGATAGCAAACCGGAAAGGTGCCAACGGATCCGCCACGACCATCACATGACTGAGCACGAACTCATGCACCACGCCCCGGTCCATCGAGGCCGGCGAGAAAGGAAACGCGTGGGTGGGCAGGTCTTTGTCGCCGGGCAACGGAAAGTGCAGCAGGTAAGGATTGAGCAGCGCGACCATGTCCTGGGTGCGCTCGGCGGTCGCCGACGTCGCGATGGCCATGACGCCGATTTCCACGGGCGTGCCCACCCGTGACTCAAGCGATCCCAACGCTGAATCCTTGCCGATGGCGCGGAACTGCAAGTCATAGTCATCGGCGCCGATGCCCAGGTGCTTTTCGATCCGCTGACGCATGACCGAATCCAGATAGGCCAGCCACTCATCGAAGCGCTCGACGTATTCCGGATCCCGGACAATGCTCATGACCACCGATTGGAAGCCGCACGGCGCCGCCCCCTCCAACTTGACGGTGTAGTCTTCGCTTGGCGTCCAGACCGAACCTTCGACTCGCACGGTCTGTTCGTCCAACGCGGTGTAGACCGCCCTCTCCACGTGCAGTACGCCGCCGGGCTCGACGAGTACGTGGGGGTTGCTGTTTTCATACAGCATGTGCGCCATGACCGAACGCGGGGTGAGCCGGGCGCCCTCACCAATGGCCTTGATGGTGAATCCCGTGTCGTCGATCGCGGCCATTACCACCGCGTTGGCGGGCGTGGTCGTGCAGGACGCGCCGCACTCCAGGATCTTTCCGGCATGCCAGGCGGCGCCCTGATGGGCCCCGCGCAGGATGGGCAGCGAAGCCATCACCGCCGTGTCGGTGGAACGCCCTGCCAGGATGATGTCCGCGCCGTCTTCAAGCGCATGAATGAAGGGCTCTACGCCCATCAGCGCGACAATGCGCGAGCAGCGTTCGACCAAGGCATCGTCGATGTGATCGAGTTGCAAGGGTCTGATGCGTCCCTGCGCCAACGCTTGTTTCACCACGCTTGCCGGTTGCTCGCTGTAGACGCTCGCGATGCGCACGGCCTGACCGAGTTCGGCGGCGATTTCCTCGCACAGACCGCGCATCAGGTCGACCCCTGCGTCGGAACCACAGGTGCCGCAACTGCCGATAATCAGCGGGATGCCCAGTTCCGCCCGCGCCTGCATGAACACACGCAACTCGGCCCGCAGTATCGAGGCCGAAGCCTTGGTCGTGCCGGTGCCGAGGTAATGGGGACCAGAGTCGGTAGACCCCGCGTCCATTGCAATCACGTCCGGTCGTTCCAGCAGCGCCTGGTCAAACGCCGCCCGTGGGAAACCGGTGCCAATGGCGCCCGTTGGCGTCAGCACTTTAATCGGGGTATTCATGGATTCTCCTTCAAGTCTGTAGAGCGACGTCCGTCAGCGATGACGCAATGGCCAGGCGGGCTACGCCCCTCCAGTACAGCCACCGCACATTGAGCGGCAATCAGATTGGTACGATTGAGTCCCTCGACCGTGGAGGCGCCGACATGGGGCGTCACGATCACGTTGGGGAGTTGGATGAGTTGTTCAGTCACCGCCGAAAGCACCGGCTCCGACTCGCTTTCGAATACGTCGAGCCCTGCCCCGGCCAACCGGTTTTCCCGCAGGGCCCACAGCAGATCCGCATCCCGCACCAGCCCACCCCTCGCGGTATTGATCAGCACCGCGGAAGGCTTCATCCGCTTCAGCGCACGGCTATCGATCAGCCCATGGGTGTGGCGGTTGAGCGGTGCATGGAGGGTGATGAAATCGCTTTCCTCGAGCAGCGTTTCCAGGTCGACAAAACAACTTCGGGGGATACCCTCGACCTCTGCGTTGTCTGGATGAGGGGTGTAGATCAGCGGCTTGACTTCGAACCCGGACAAGCGCTGCAGTACACCCCGGCCAATCCGGCCCAAGCCGACAACGCCAACGGTCTTGCGGTACAAATCGCCTCCCAAGGGAATCGACCAGTCATTGGCCGACAACCCCAACTGGCAGCGTTTGAGCTGACGGCACACGGCGAGCATCAACGCCACGGTGTGGTCTGCGACGCTGGCGTCGTTACCGCCGATGGCGATGGTCGCCACCTTCCCTGCCGCCGCCACCGCCGCCGTATCGACCCGCTCGTAGCCCACACCACGACGGGCGATGACTTGCAGGCGCGGGAGCCCGCTCAGCAGGCTCGACGTAACGTTCGCGTGGCCGACGATCCAACCGTCGGCGTCTTCCAGGAGATCGAGCAACTGGCGTTCGCCCAGGTCGCCATCCGCTTGCCCCTGAGCCAGTTGCGCAATCACAACGTTACAGCCGTGGCTCTGTAGGAAGTGCACGGTCTCTGCATCGAAGAACCGCTGTGTAACCACTAGGGTGTGGCGAGGTTTAGACATCACTGGCCTCTCGATATATGTCCGGCAATCAAAATGCATAATCCAGATACACCCGGGCTTCCGAGCCCGTTACCACGTTGTCGGGTTGGGCGGACACCAAGGCGACAAAGTCCTGGTCGATTCGGTAATCGATGTAAATCAAACCCACGGAAAGCCCGGAATACTCCTTTTCGTCGAAGCGATAATAAAGACGGTATTCGTTCTGCCGTTCGCGCACGTCGGTGCGTCGGCCACTGAAAGGGTCCGTGGCGTCAAACTCACCTTGCTTGTAAATGGTCATGACTTTAAAACCGTCCAGCGAAGCGCCTAATAACGAATGTCCGCTCAAGTCATATTCGGCGCCTATTTGCCAGGTGCGTTCGCCGTCGTTATTAAAGTCGTTTCCGGAACGTGTCCAGGCGTCCATCTTGCCGTCGACGTTATCGCCATGATCGAAATAGGCGTAGCCCAGTTGTCCGTTGGTCAACTCGGCTTTTGTCTCGGAAAATGAAACGCCCAAGCGAAGCTTATCGAGCAATAAACCCACATTGATGTTCAGCCACGTCGCGTCATCGTCATAAGCGGCCTCGCCGGCCTGCCAATCGCGCTCCCAGATTCGCCCGGCTTTTTCAAATTCATAATATTGAGTGTCCAATACAATGCCGGCTTTATCGCCGAGGGGGGCTTTCAGGGTCAGACCATAACGGGTGTTCTCATTGAAGTCCCGCGATACACCATGGTCATAACCCAGTTCGATGGCCTTCAAATCGTATTTAAAGCCGTAGGTGTAAAGGTCCTTTATTTCCTCGCCCGACTGGCTCAGCAGGTGTTCGAAGTCTTCCCGGTCCCGAGGAGACGTGCGGTTGATGTAGGCGGTTTCAAACCCCAACGTACCGGGCAGCGGGCCGATGCCCATCTCGGTGAAGTTCAGGTGGGCCCGGCCTCCTTGATAGGATCCCGGCACAATCCGAGTGTCGAGCGTGACCAACGTCCCCGCATCGAACCGGCCCCGGCCTATTTGCGAATCGGCGTTCCAGCCGTCGCCCTCGTAACGCAACTTGAAATAACCCTGGCCGACTTTTGCAAAGCCACCGTTAGTGCCATCGGTGTCGTCGAACAAATCCCGCCCATTGTCTTTGGAGTCGATCATCGCCACGCCATACAACGAGGCATCAAACCCTACAACGCCGGCCCAGTAACTGGAGTTATAGTCGAGGATCGCACCAACCCCTGTCCCGCCCAACTCGGCGCCGTCCGGAAAACCACCAAAACGATCTTCGATCAAATCGTTGGATATCCGCGTATTGATATACATCGAGCGAAGATAAGCATTCAACTTGCCTTCATGCTGGAACCTGTCGGGATTACTGATGGTTGCCGCAAGACAAACATCAGACACAAACAATGTCGACAGCAACGTCATAGCGACGGCGTTAATCGATTTCATCGACCACCTCATCTATTATTTTTATTTTGACGTGAGCAGACGCGAGCTGGCGTCCTTGAAACTTCGGCGCAGAGAACTAACTGATCAGATAATCGCCCGGGTAATTACCGCCGTGACAATCAGGACAAGGCTGCTGCCTATGGCCCAGAGCAGGCAATAGCGTTGCATATCACCCATGTCGCGCTTGATGATCCCGCTGATGAGATACACCGCGGCGACCAATGGGCTGAGTGCATGGACGGGTTGTCCCAACACCGACGCACGGGCTATATGCATCGGGTCGATACCATACTCGGCCCCCGCCGCCCCCAGTACCGGCAAGATGCCGAAGAAGAACGCGTCGTTGGACAACAGGAAGTTCAGCGGCAAAGCCACCAGTGCGGTAATGATGCCGAAGTATTGTCCGCCGCCGTCGGGAATCAGCTGGACGATTTTCCCCGACATGCCATCGACCATTCCGGTGCCTGACAAAATCCCGGTAAACGCACCTGAAGCGAAGATCAGGGCGATGACCATCAGGACACTTTCAGAATGAGCCGCCACCCGCGCCTTCTGCTCCGACAGGCGTGGATAGTTGATCAGCAGCGCCAGGGAAAAACCCACCATCATCAGCATGGGCAAAGGTGCCAGCCCTGTCGCCATGGCGTACATGAGCCCGGCGGTGAGCGCCAGGTTGATCCAGAACAGCTTCGGCCGCTGCGTTTCGGATTGCACGGTCGGCAAGGCGACCTCCTGCGGTGCAACGTCTTGGTGACCGGGCGTCCAGCCCAAGCGGCGCCGTTCCTTGCGGCCGATCCAGAACGCGACGACGAATGCATAGGCAAGCCCCGCGAACATGGCCGGTACCAGGCCCAGGAACATGTCCGCCACATCGAGATGGAGGGCACTGGCGGCGCGAGCGACCGGCCCTCCCCAGGGAATCAGGTTCACCACCGTATTGGTCAGCAGGAGCATCAACGCCAGAATGAGCGGGTTCATCCCGAGGCGCAGATAGAGCGGCAGGAACGCTGTGGTGACGATCAGGACCGTCGTCGCACCATCCCCATCGAACGAGATCACAGTGGCCAACAGTGCGGTGCCCAACACAACGCGAAGAGGATCATTGCCGACAAAACGCAGAATCCGCCGTACCGCCGGCTCGAAGAGCCCGGCGTCAAACATGATTGCGAAATACAGGATTGCAAACATCAACATCAGTGCGGTGGGCGCTACTTGCTTGACGCCGCCCATCACCATCCCACCCAGTTCCGGCCCTGCCCCACTGGCCAGCCCGAAAGCAACCGGAATGAGGATGAGTGCAGTCACAGCGGACAGTCGCTTGCTTATGATCAATGCCATAAACGTGACGACCATTGCGAAACCTAACCAAGCCATGCGTTTCACCTTTTCGTTTTTATTGTTATCGACGCCATCAAAAATCAATGTGAACAACTTTTTGCGCACTCGAAATCTACATAGGGGGTGAAAGCCTGTAAATCTTGATTTTTTTCGTCAATATTCGCCATCCACCGCGTCGGTTTGGACAAATGACTCAAGACGCAACAGAGAAAAAATTGCTGCTTTGTAGACATTGACGAAATGACCGTATATTTAATAAATATGTACGCCTTTCCAATCAACCTGCTCGGATTCGTCATGCCAGAACAAGAAGACCTCTACCTTTCGGCAGAAGAGGCGGCAGCCCTACTCGGAATCAGCCTGCCAACGCTGTACGCCTACGTCAGCCGCAAAAATATCCGCTCCCTCAAGATCCCGGGCACGCCCAAGCGCCGTTATTGGGCCGAAGACATCCAGCGCCTGGTCAAGCGTCCGGCGGGAGAGAAGCACGCGCCCAAGCGCTCGTCGCCGTCGGACAGCGCCATTACGCTGATCACCGATGATGGCCTGTTTTACCGGGGCCATGACGTCGTCGAGCTCGCTGACCGCGCAACGGTTGAAGACGTCGCCGAGCTGATCTGGCAAGTGCCGTCTGCGTTCGGCACGTCACTGCCCCGTGCACCGAGGGACAGTGTCAAGCTGCTGAACATCTACGAACACATGTCCGCCCAGGAAAAAGCCATCGCGCTTTTCCCATTGGTCCAAAGAGAAAACCCCAAGGCCTTCGACCTTTCCACGGACAGCTACGCGCGTACTGGCGCCGATGTCGTCCGATGGTTTGCCGCCTTGGTGGTGGGCGCCACCGGTCCGAGCACGCAACCCTTGCATGAATTCATCACCCAGGCCTGCGGCGCCCCACCGGCGTACGCCGACCTGATCCGCCGCCTGCTGATCCTCAGTATCGACCATGAGTTGGACCACACCGCCCATAGCGTGCGTGTCGCCGCCACGACCGGCGCCACCCCCTACTACGCGGTCATTGCCGGGCTTGCCGCAGCCCGGGGCCACAGAATCGCTTTTGGAAGAAATGAAGCCGCCAGCAGGATGATCGAGGAAATCTGCACCGCTGTAGACCCTGCGCGACCTATATTGCAGCGCTACAGCCAGGACGGCCACATCGTCGGGTTTGGCCCCAATGTGCATGCCATCAACGATCCGCGCGCCAGCAATCTCATGGCGGCGTTGACGGCCGTCTTCGAGGGCGACAGCGAATTCGCAAAACTGCAAAAAGCGTTTGCGGTGGCCTCGGAACTCGTGGCGTACCCACCAGAATTCATCCTGCTGGTGAGCTTCATCGGCCAGAAGTTAGGGCTGCATGGACAGGAAATTTCATTGGCAGGGATCGGTCGCCTGATCGGCTGGATAGCCCATGCCAGCGAGCAATATAACCAGCACCACGACGCCCGTCCTCGCGCTCGTTACGTAGGGACGTTGCCTACGGCGAGCGAGACCGCCCGCCGTTAATCCTCGCTCGGTCGCGCCTCTGGGAAGCGCCCATTGGAGCGACAGACTGGCTATGAAACGGCCATCGCCGCAAACAGCGAGGTGAATTCGGTCTGCTTTTCGAGACCAGCAACGAAGCCGAGCACTTCAGCTTGTGCCGATGCGTCGATATGCGGCATGGCCATGCGCCGGAATTTACGTTCGAAATCGCCATCGGTCATCGGCGTTTCGACTGACCCGGGCCCGGTGATCATCTCACTCACGACTTGCTCGCCGGACATCAGGGTCACGCAGACACGGTTGGCCAGATGCCGTGGGAACAGTGCGGTCAACGCCGGATCCTCGACAACACTGACCTTGTCCATCAAGGCAATCGCCGCCGGGTCGGCAATCTTTTCACGGCGATACGAATCCACCGTGATGTCGCCATCGAGCAAGGCCCGAGCCACGTTGTAGGGCAGGCTGTGATCTGCTGTTTCCCGGGTCTTCGGCAACCATTTTTCAGGCGTATCGGCCAACACCCGCCGGTTGAATTCAGACGTTGCGATCGTAATGGCGGCGATATCTTCTACGCCATCGATACGCTTGCGGATATCCAGCGCAGCCCAGACGGCGGTGTGCAACTCGCCATTGGTGGGAAATGTCTTGGTCAGCGAGCGCCGTATGGCGTAGTCGCCATTGTCCGGCGTACCGAAACGACGGGTATCCAGCTCGAACGAACCCGAAACCAGCTTGAAGAACCCCATCTCACCTTCAAACACCGGCGACGGTCCCGTCATGCCATGGCGCGCCAATTGGGCGGCGAAAATGGCGTTGCGCGCGGCGTTCGCGGCGGAGCAGCCCTTCCAGTCGGACAATGCTCCACTGCGCACCTGGCGCATGGCCAAGTGACCACTCACGGCAATGTTGATCGCCTGCTCCGTCTGCGCCACGTCCAGCTTCATCAGGTTGGCAGCCGCCGCAGCCATTGCGACGTTGATGTAATTGACGTGGTCCCAGCCCCGCTTGTTCAAGCTGGCCGCATCCTGCAAACGCATCTGGATTTCATAGGCCAGGACGATGGCCGACATCAGTTCCGCCCCGGTTGCGTTTTCAGCTTGCGCCAGCGCGAGGCAGGCTGGGATGTTGTCACTGGGATGGCCAGGCTCCAGGCCCATATAACCGTCGTTATAGTCAAGGAAACGAACCATCAGGCCATTGGTAAACGCCGCGATTTCCGGGGTCGTTTGCAGGTGCGTGCCGAATACGCTGGATGATTTGGCGCGATTGGCGGCGGCGTAACACACCGCGGCCTTTACCGGGTCAGCTCCGTAGGCACCCAGCACGCACGCCAGGCTGTCGATAAAGCGCTGGCGTACGAGGTGGATGATCGCTTCGGGCAGGTGCTGTTTTCTGAATGCATGGGCATAGCGTGCAAGCCGCATCGCTACGGTCGAGTCCGTCATAAGTACCTCGGGTTGAATAGGTGGACCGGTCCTCGTCCATGAGGCGAACAGATCAAGGCGCGACGCGGTGTCGCCGTCTCAGTCGATGACCACGTCAAGCAAGCGGACGTATTGCTGGCCGGCATGCATGTCACGCTCGACCATGCCGCCTTGTGGCGTTGCACGGGGATAAGAAATCTTGACCATTTCCAGGTCCGGCACTGCAATGCGCTTGACCCGTTCGGGATCGGTGCCGTAGAGCCTGGCAAATTGCGCCGAGGAAAGTGCGGCACAATCGGCATAACGCTCGAAATTTTCGCGGCCACTGAAAAAGATATCGAACGTAATCCAGAACGGCCCCGCTTGTTTGGAACGGACATGCCGGCAAACATCACGCAACTTGATCATTGTGCAAGCTCCTTCATCGCCATTGGCGTGTCCGACAAATCGATCCATTCAAGACGTACCAACGCCATGGGATTCTCAAGTTGCACCACATGGTTCAACTTGAACTCATAAATCTGGCCTCGGGGTATATCCGCCGGTGTAAAGGCGAATCCATACGAAGGTAATTCCTTACCCATGACACTGGGGTAATGAAAGAAGTAAGGATTGCACGCATGGGCAATGGTATTGGCTATTTCCTGAGTCGCAGCAGTGGCAACAAACAACATGCCTATCTCAGTTGGCGGTAATGTTCCGACAGGCGGCTTGACCCCGGTGACACCATTCCATCCATACATCCGCAAGGAAATATGAAACTCACCCAACTCTTCGGCTGGAATGGACTGACGGGCTCTTGTGTAAAGCGCTTCCAGCAGCCGATCGTGAAACCCATCGACATCGTTGAGCACATCCGGGTCCTGGATGCCCACCAACATGATCGTTTGATATAAACCGGCGGCGGCCCCTTCCAACTTCATCGTGTAGGGCATCGTTTCCCAGCGTGAGCCTTCTACCCGAACGGCACGCCCATTCAAATCGGCATCACGCGCCTGGGCAACATTCAAGATACCGCCAGGCTCCACCAACCGGAACGGGTCGCTGTTCTCATACAGCATATGGGCCGAGACGCTATGGGGCGTGCACTGGTTGTCCTGGCTCAACGGCTCCACTTCGAAGCCATTGGCATCAATACTCAGCAAGATCCCCGATCCAAGCGTGGGGTTGACGGCGCACTGCACGCCGCATTCGCCCGTCTTGCCGGCATGCCAGGACGGCCCCCAGGGCGCGCCTTTCCAGATGGGATAACAGGCGATGACGGCGGTGTCGGTCGCGCGGCCGGCCAATATGATATCGGCACCGCCATCCAGGGCGGCGATAAAGGGTTCTACTCCCAATGCCGCGACAATGTGTTCACAGCTGTCCACCGTTGTATCCTCCAGCTCGGCATGAGGCGGGAGCGGTTTGATACGACCTTCGGCATTGAGCTTCTTGATGATGTCCTTGTCTTGCTCACAGTAGATAAGTGCGATTTTCGGCGATACGCCCAACTCCTTGGCGATTTCCAAGGCGATATCACGGGTCCAGTCCAGATTGAGGTCACCGCCCGCTTGCCCAGCGGTCCCCACAATGATCGGTACGCCGGATCGCGCCTGCGCTTTCATTAATATCGTCAGGTCACGCTTTACTGCGCCTCGGTTGTTCTTGGACTTTCCAAGTGCAAGATAGGCCGCGCCGCTATCCGTTGAACCTGCGTCCGTGGCGATTACTTGCGCGCCAGCAGCCAATCCATAAGCAATTTCTTCTTCTCGAACACCCGCCCCCAAAGAACCACAGGGAACGATCACTTTTACGCAACCTTCAAATAACTGCGCCATGACAACCTCTTTCAGATCACTCAGTGCGCCAATAATAATGGCTGCAATTGCGCTGACAAGTGGACAGAATTTATCCATATATCATTAACAAACACACTGTAACTTTGGCACTCCAGGCATAACCCGATTAATATCGCGCCAGAGCGCCAGACCCATTTTTTATTTTCAAGCCGGTGTGTTAAAAACTTGCCTGGGGGGCGCCATCGATGGGCATGTTCATTGCAGCGCATGAACGCTTGGCGCCTACATCGCAAACTGACTCCGACAATTATGATTGGAATAATCCAGACCATGAGACGCAAGCCTCACCCTCGAGAACAATCCCTGTTGCCGGAGGACCTCCGTGTATTCCTCGCCGTGATCCGGAAAAATGGCTTTGGCAATGCTGCCGAGGCCTTGGGGTTTTCCCCGGCCTATGTCAGCAAGCGGATCTCCGTCCTTGAGGCCGCGTTGGGCGCGAAGCTGTTGCATCGCACGACCCGGCGTGTCGCGTTGACCGACGACGGCGAACGTGTCCGCGTCTTCGCAACGCGACTGCTGGGGGATATGGACGACTTCATCAGCGAGTTGACCGACTCGCGCCAACAATTGCAGGGGAGCCTGCACATTTGCAGCTCTTTCGGTTTTGGCCGCAACCACGTCGCGCCCGCGATCGCCGCGCTGTCGCAGTTGTACCCTCGACTGGAGATTCGCCTGGACGTGTTTGATCGCATGGTCGATATCGTCAACGAAGGCTTCGATCTTGAAATCAGGGTGGGTTACGACCTCCCTCAACAACTGCTGGGAAAAAAACTCGTGAGTAACCGCAGGGTGCTCTGTGCAACCCCCGGGTACCTGGAAAAACGTGGCATCCCGACGTCCCTGGATGATCTGGCCCGGCATGATTGCCTGGTGCTCAAGGAGCGTAACAACGCCTTTGGCATCTGGAACCTGACAAAAGACGGCGTTGAAGAGTCCATTCGCGTCAACGGCCCGCTGTCATCGAACAGTGGCGAGATTGTGTTGCGCTGGGCCTTGAGTGGCGCAGGCATCCTTCTGCGCTCCTTGTGGGACGTCAAGCCCCTGCTTGAAAGTGGACAACTGGTCCACGTGCTGCCTGACTATTCCCAGAGCGCCGATGTCTGGGCCATTTACCCGACGCGGGTCAGCCAGTCCGCCAAGCTAAGGGTCTGTATCGAATTCTTCGAAGAGCATTTCAGAACCCTCGCCCTCGCTTGAGCGCCCGGCAGCCGCAGCTGGCAGGCGCTTGGGAACTCAGTTCAGCCACGGATTTTCTGTGTAGTGACGCGCTTCGAAATCACGAATCTGCGCCGCCCGCTGCAAGGTCGCGCCGATAGCGTCCAGCCCCGACAACAACGATTGCTTGCGTAGCGCATCAATGGGGAATTCGATGACCGACCCCTCACTTAGCCATATCCGCTGGTTCGGCAGATCGACGCTGATGGTCGCGGTGGCCCCATTGTTTACTACGCGAGCCAGTCTTTGTAGCTGCGATTCGCAAAGTTCTATCGCGAGCACGCCGTTACGCTGACAGTTGTCATAGAAGATACCGGCAAAGCTTATCCCGATCAGTGCACGAATCCCCAGTTGCTTGAGCCCCCATACCGCGTGCTCGCGGCTGGAACCACAACCAAAGTTGGGCCCGGTCACCAGGAAACTGGCCCCGCTCCACGCTGGTTGGTTGAGGACGAAGTCTGGATTGAGCTCGCCGGACTCAAGAAAACGCAGATCGAACAACACACCTTTATCCAAGCCACTTCGATCGATCCCCTTCAAGAACTGCTTGGGCATGATGACGTCGGTATCGATGTTGGAGGCGAGCAAAGGCGCGGCTTTTCCAGTCACGATCTCAAAAGGTTGCATGGCTCAAGCCTCCTCGGCCAATAGGCGTACGTCCGTCAGGCGACCACGGATGGCTGCAGCGGCAACCATCGCCGGGCTCATGAGGTGAGTGCGTGCGCCCGCCCCCTGACGACCTTCAAAATTTCGGTTGGTGCTGGACGCACAACGATCGCCCGGAGCAAGCACGTCATCGTTCATGGCGAGACACATCGAGCATCCGGACTGGCGCCATTCAAAACCGGCCTCGAGGAAGATCCTGGCCAAGCCTTCCTCCTCAGCCTGGGCACGCACCAGAGTTGATCCGGGGACGATCATCGCCCGCACTGTCGAGGCGACTTTCCTGCCCTTCACCACCCGTGCGACGTCACGCAAGTCTTCGATGCGCGCGTTGGTACACGAGCCGATGAAGGCATGGCTGATCTGCACGTCACTCAACGCCATGCCGGCCTCCAGCCCCATGTAGGTCAAGGCGCGCTGCATGCCCTGGCGCAGGATCGGATCGGCGACGGTCGCTGGGTCTGGAACCTTGCCACCCACAGGCGACGCCTGGTCCGGGCTGGTTCCCCAGGTCACCATCGGCTCCAACGCATCCACGTCCACCCGCACTTCCCTGTCGAACAACGCGTCCTCGTCGGTGAAGAGTTCGCGCCACTTTTTTTCGGCGACATCCCAGTGCTCGCCTTGAGGCGCACGCGGCTTGGACTTGAGGTAGTCATAGACCTTTCCATCGGGCGCCATGAAGGCTCCCCGGGCGCCGGCCTCCACTGCCATGTTGCACATGGTCATCCGCGCCTCGACGCTTAATGCGCTGATGACCGGGCCGACGAACTCGATGGCGTACCCGGTCGCGCCTGCCGCGCCAATCTTCTCGATCAGCGCCATGATGATGTCCTTCGAGGTGACGCCCATGCCCAGCGTACCGGTGACCGTGACGCGCATGGTTTTCAGGCGCTTGTAGACCAACGTCTGCGTCGCCAGCAAATGCTCGATTTCAGAGGTGCCAATACCAAAACCAAACGCACCCAGGGCGCCATAGGTCGTGGTATGGCTGTCGCCCGCGGCCACCACCATGCCAGGCAGGATAAAGCCTTGCTCCGGCGCGACCACGTGTTCAATCCCCTGGCGCTTGTCCAGCACATCGAAAAGCTCGATGCCGAAGTCCCGACAGTTCTCCTCGAAATATGCGACCTGCAAGGCGCCGCCGGCGTCGGGCATGGCAGCGACACGACTCGGGGTGGTCGGGTTGACATGGTCGACGACCGCCAGCGTGGCCTGAGGGCGCCAGACATCACGCTTCGCCTCGCGAAGCCCGCTGAAGGCTTGAGGGCTGGTGTATTCGTTAGCCACCTGGCGGTCGATGTAGAGCAATACATGCCCTTGATCGTCCAGGGTAGCGACAGTGTGGCTGTCGATGTGTTTCTGGTAGAGGGTACGAGGGCTGTTCATTGCGATGCGCTCTGTTGTGCCGGGTCACGGATGAACAAAGAATATTCGCAATGAAAAACCCTTCAATGGCCCTCAGGTAATGGTATGAAACACGATTCGTGAACAATCAGCGTGTTCAGACACCGAGCTTCCGCCAGCGTCATGCAGTCATCATTGAATTAGAACGCCCACGCCACCAGTACCTGACCATAAAGATTGGCGCGGCTATTGCCCACTTGCGTCCCGCCGCTCGCCGAACTCTGCTTCGGCTTGTAGAGACCGACCAGTGGCATCAGGGTCCAGTGCGGGTCGATCGCCCATTCGGCATAGATATCCGCTTCATCGGCGTCAAGCTGGCCACGGCGAGTATCGAGCGTACGGAACGTGTAGAGCAACATCCCCAGCTTGAGGTCATCGGCGGCGGTGACCTTCAAACCCAGATGCTGCACGGCCGCGTTGCTGTTGAACGGCCCCGCATAGTTGGCCGCGACTTCACCCTGGAACCAGGTGCCCAGCGCCCGGCCGTTTCCATAGAAAAGCGGGTCGTAGCCCTCTGAGAAACGGCTGTAGCGGTAGTTGATCGAAGGCGTGCCGGGCAGGTCGGCAAAGGTCCAGCCGGCCTCCAGGTACCAGGCGTTCTCCCTGGCGTTGTCCTTGTCTTCCCAGGCGTATTCACCCGCCAGGAATAACCCGGCAACACCGGCATTGCCTTGCCCTCGCACGCTATAGAGCTGCATGCCCTTACGGTCGGGAAACAGCATGTCGGCCATGGTCTGGTCAGTGTCGGTGACGTTCAGGTAGGTCAGGCCAAGGGTGCCTTGGGGACTGACATGTTCCAGCGTACCGACCGCCAGTTCCGGACTGGCTTGGGCCGGGTTGTCAGACTTGAGCCACATCAGGTCACCGCGCCAGCCTTGCTGGCCCCCCAAGCGCAGCACGGCCGTGCGGTCGAACGCCTTGCGACCGGTCAGGTAGTAAGCCCCGCCTCGATTGGCCTGGCCGTCGAGAAATTCCTTGCCCAAGTTCAGGGCATCGCCACTGACCAGAAAGCCGTCGCCGATCACAATATTTTGCCGGCCGACCGACAGGTCCACGCCATTCTCGCCCAAGGCGCTGAACAGCGTGCCAGAGTGCCAGCCCACGTAGGCATCTTCGATTTTTGTCGTGCGTTCGTCACCAGAGGTCCAACCCGCCGGATCGCCATCGCCAAAGGTCGCGGAGCTGACCCAGTTCAACGAGCCATAGAGTTGCGAACCGGCGTCGAGGGTATGGCGCGCATCAAGGCCGTATTGCAGCACCGCTTCCTGCCAGCGGCTGGAACCCTCACCGCGGGTCCCAGACTGCGAGTAGTTTTCACGGCTGTAGAAGGCACCAGCCAACGCCAGCAGGCGCGCATCGACTTCTGTTGTCCCATTGTTGTAGAGCGGTTGTGCCAGCCCTGGACCAGCGGCGCAGGTGAGCGAAAGCACAACGATTGTTTTTTTATAGGCGTGCATAGGCCGAACTCCGATGTCAGAAAGGAGAAACAGTGGGCGCCGCCAGGCGGCGCTGGTCAGGTCAGGGATAAAGCGGTGTCAGCGGCGACCGTTGCGGTAGCCCGCCAGTTGGTGACTGACTTTTCCGAGTGTGCAGATCAAGTTTCGCCAATGGTCCTTGCCAGGAATACGAGTTCGCGGGATCGCACTCATCACATCCCAATGCCGCGATCCGCTGGTCATCCCGTCGGCAATGACACGGCTGACCACGTGGCTCGGTGTCACGCCGAAGCCCGAGTAACCCTGGACGAAATAAGCGTTATTGCGCCCAGGCAGCGTGCCGATTTGCGGGAACAGGTTGGCGCTGCACTCCATCGGCCCACCCCAGGCCAGGTCGATTTTCACGTGTTCAAGGTACGGAAAAACCTTGAGCATCAGATGGCGGTTCCATACCTTCAAATCGTTGGGGATGTACTCCAGCAGGCGCGTCGCGGAACCAAACAGCAGACGATTTTCATTGGTCACCCGGTAGTACTCGATCACCGGGCGAATATCACTGAACGCCCCACGGATCGGGCTGATCTGCTCGATCAGCGAGGTCGGCAGCGGCTCCGTCACCAACTGAAAGGCGTAGGTGCTGACCATCGTCTTGTGCAGCTCGGGTTCCAAGCGGTCGAGAAATGCGCCGCAGGACCAGAGGATTTTTTTTGCCCGCACCGATCCCTTCGCCGTGCGCAAGGTGATGGTGTCGCCGTAAGTCACTTCAAGCACGGGGGTGTTTTCATAAATGCGCCCTCCCAGTCCCACCAGGGCCTTGGCCGCCCCCAACAGCATGTTCAGCGAGTGGATGTGACCGTTGCCCATATGCTTGAGGGCACAGCTGTACACATCGGAGCCGACGATGTTCCTGACTTCGGCGCCTTCCAGGTAGGCAATCTCATGCTCCGGATTGAGCTGCTTGTATTCCTTTTCCCACACCTGCAGCAGGCGCCCCTGTCGCTTGTTGAAACCCAGGTAGCCGTAGCCATGGCAGAAATCCGCGTCATTCTGGTAACGCTGGATGCGGCTCTGGATGATCGATGCGCCCAGATCGCTGATCTCGAAAATCGCCTTGAGTCCCTCCTCCCCGACGCTTTTGCGAATCTTCTCCAGGTCATGGCCGATCCCGGCCATCACGTGTCCACCATTGCGCCCCGAGCCACCAAAACCCAGGTAGCGGGCCTCCAGCACGACCACGTCCGTCACTCCGCGCTCGGCCAGTTCCAGCGCGGTATTGATGCCGGAGAATCCGCCTCCGATGACCACCACTTCGGCTTCCAGATCCTGCTCCAGATCATCGAATTTCAAATCATATTTGCGGGTAGCCGTGTAATAGGTCGTAGGTGTTTCAACGGACAACATGGGTGTTCCTCTTGGTCAGCGCTTTTATTATTGTCAATACGATGCAGTTCAATGCTGGGATACCGGCGGCAAGGCTGGCACACGGTCCTGGACGACGCGTCGATAGGCATACAGCAGCAGCGAACACGTGAGGATGCCCACGGCGATCAAGACTTCTTTCAAACCGCCATAACCGGCCAGTTCGGCCGAGGCGGCCCCAACCACGACCACCACGGCGGTGAACAGGCTCAACAACCAGGCCACCGCCAGCCAGCCGCGCCCCAGGCGCACCGGACGCGGGTGCAACGGCGCGTCCTTGCGCAGCCAGATAAACCCCGAGAGGGCGAAGAAGATGGCGATCAGATAACCGATATTGGCCGTCACCAGAATCGCCAGGGGCGAAGACAGGAAAAAGATCATTGCCAGGTTCACCACCACCGCCACACTCATGCAACGTCCCGGCACCTGATGCTTGTTGAGCACGCCCAATTGCTTGATGGTCAGCCCTTCCAACGCCGTTCCGTACAGCGCCCGCGAGCCATCGGCCAATGCCGCATTCAGGCCCATGAACAGCCCCACCAACAACGTGGCGACAAAAAAGCTGCTCCAGCCCGAGCCCAGCACGGCGTTAAAAGCGCCGATGTAGAAACCGCTGGGGTTTTCCAGGGCCGCTTGCGGATCCACCAAGCCACCCAAGCCGAAGGCCACCGCGGCAAACACCAACACGGTGTAACCGCCTGAACTCATCAACGCTAGGCGCATATCCCGCTGGCTGCGGTATTCAGGGCCGAAGGCCGCGCACATCTCCGTGCCGTAGGCGCTCCAACTGATCAAGAACAGCCAGACCAACGCGGTGCGCAACGATCCCCAGTTAAACGCCTCTTGCGCCTGCCAGGCCGACTGGAACCGGTCCAGGCTCCAGCCATGGGCCAATAACGGTGCGACCGCCAGCACCAGGATCGGCACCAGCAACAGCGCCCCCATGTATTTGGAAATCGATGCCGCCAAATGGATGCCACGCCGGTTGAATTGCCAGAAGATCAGGATCAAGCCCGCCCCGATCAACTGCGCCAGACCGATGTTGGCCAGGCCGGTGTCGAGGCTCCAGGTCTGCTCGGGAAACCACTGGGCCTGAATCAGCGCGCCGGCGCTGACGCCGATGATGGAAAGCACCGCCGACCAACCCAACCAGTAGCCGAACGCGGCCAAAGGGCCGACCCAGGCACAGCGCTTGCGCCAGCCTTCAGCCGCGATCATCGCGATGCCGCCGGGTTTATCGGGAAACATCGCGCTGACCTCAAGAAAGATCCAGTTCTGACAGGCACCGATGGCGGCCGAACCGACCCAGAGCAACAAGGCCGCGACCGGGCCGAGTGCGCCGAGGGCAAAGCCGAAAGAGGCGAAAATCGAGCCCGACACCGCCATCGACAGCGCGAATGCGTCCGTCCAGCGCAGGGTCTTTTGCAGGTGCGAAGCCGAGGCCTGGGTATTGTTATACGTTGTATCCACGGGAATAGACTCCAGCCGAGTAAGAAGCACACGTCCATTAAGCGCCCCTCTGTACGGGCAAGGACATGGTTCAGAATGTCGTGCACATGTCTGTCACTGCCATGGCTGGGCGGATGCTTGCCTTTTCAACAGGCCTGTTACTAAATGCTTCTATCGCCGGAAACCTGCCGACGGTCGATCCAACCATAAAAACAAAACCGGCGCTCAGCCGGCAGCCGAGGTCACGATGCATAACGCTTGGCAAGCAGAGCCGCTCTACCAGGGCCCCCAGGGGTTCGAAGCCTGGCATCACGACCTTGGCGAAAAATGCGGCACCTTTCATGCAGAACCGCCGGCCGGACCGGGTCTGGCGAGTTTCACCGGCGCGATGAAAAACTTGATCGGCCCCCACCCTGCGCTGGACGGCTCGCGCATCATCAGCAACTGTCAGCACCTGCACCGAGCCCACAGCGACATTCGCGCCGACGACAAGGATTTCTTCTACCTGGTCTTACAAGTGGGTGGCAGTGCATCGATGTGCCAGGCTGACAATAGGGCCCGGCTCGGCAAGGGTGACCTGGTGCTGCTGGACATCACCCAGCCCTGCGATTTTTATTTCGATAGCCTGAGCGACCAGATGTCCCTGATCATTCCCCGTCAGGCGCTGCGGCAACGCCTGGGACAGCGGCAATTGCTGTTCAATCGGCCCTTGGCTGCCAACAGCGCCCTTGGCAGCATGGCCGGCCTGATGACCCAGCGCTTGTTCGACGCCGCCAGCCTTCAACCGGAAGAACCCGCAGCGTTGTTCGACGCCTTGCTGATGCTGTTGCGGCCCGGTGTCAGCGCCGCGCACGACGGTGAGCATTCCAGTGGCCAGGCACAGAAACTCCTCAAGGCAAAAGTCCTGATCGAACGGCATCTGCGCGACACCGAACTGTCTCCCGAGCGCCTGGCCGAAGCCATCGGCACGTCGGTCAGGAACCTGCACCGGTTGTTCGCCCAACAGCACACCACCATGGGACGCTACATCCTGGAACAGCGGCTGCAACACTGCGCCGAGGCCATCCGTCAGGCTGCCCCTCAGGAAAAAATCACCGCCATTGCCTACGCCTGGGGTTTCAACGACGTCAGCCATTTTTCCAAGGCGTTCAAGGCGCGATTCGGCATTTCTCCTCGCGACTATCGCTATCAGCATTCAGACGAATACAGGTGATCTCGGCGTTGTCGGCAATGTGTCACTCCAGCACAAGCGATGGCACCCTGCGCCAAGACATTGATAGCCCCCCGCTCCTAGCATGAAACCTCAATCGGCACCGGCCGTGAAATCGAGGAAGCGTTGTGAGCTATCAAATTGAAGAAGCATTGAAGAACCAGCCTTTCGTGCCAGAAGAACACTGGCCAACCCTGGAAGAAATGGCCGATGGTTTCAATGAATACAAATACCCACCGAGCCCATTCCTGGCTGGAAAAAAAGCCAACCTTCGCTTCGAAAACGGCTGGCTGATCGAGCATCACTTTGTCGATGACACGACGTTGACCTGGACCATCCTCGAGGGCGAAGGCACCGGCGCATCCGAAACGGAAACCTACGAAGCGGTGGAAGTACGGCCCGGCATTTTCTTCGTCGAATTCCTGAAACCCGAACACCAGGAGTCGGCCACGCTGGTGTGGAAATACGAGACCGGCGACGTGCTGGCGGCGGTCTCCGCCTTCTACAATCGTGGGAGTGAAAAACGCACCCGTACCGACTTCGTCACCGCCGTGGTCGATGGCAAGCCCGGTGGTTCGCCCATTCTCCAGGCATCCAGCCTGGTCGGTAAGCGCGTGCTGTACCGCTACAGCGCGGACGAGTGGTATGAGCACGTCTATTTCGGCGCGCAAACCCTGGCCTGGCACTGCGTGAACGGCGCGGAAAAAGGCATGGCCGATGTCGAGCGTTGCGCTTATTTCGACGTTGCCGATGACCTCTACGTGTTGTTCTGGACCGAATCGATCATGCCCGTGGAATCGGTCATCGTCGTGGATCTCGCGCAAATGCGTTCCATCGGACGCTTCTTTTGCTGGGACCCAAAGCCCGGAAAGCTGATCCACCTGACCTTTGGTTCGAAGGCGACGGTACTGAACGAGACGGCGTACCCTGCTTCATTTTGAACGTACGAATGTGTAGGAGCTGTCGAGCGAAGCGAGGCTGCGATCTTCCCCCTGACACTTGAATTTCAAGCGAAAGATCAAAAGATCAAAAGATCGCAGGCTTCGCCAGCTCCTACAGAGCCCAGCGGGAGCAAGCTCCCTCGCCACGGGTTTGTCACTCGCACCTATCCGCGTTCGAGTGACACCGCTTTCACTCGCGCCAACAGCACCTGCAATGGATGAAGCACCGCCACACCCTCTTGCCGCTTCACCTGGCTGCGGCAGGAATACCCATCGGCAATCACCCTGCCCGACTGATTGAATTTCTGCAGGAGCGGCTTCCAGGACTGTCCATAGATCGTGTCAGACGTTCCAGCATTTCGCGTTTCATGCCCATAGGTGCCCGACATCCCGCAACAGCCGCTGGCTTGCACTTGAAGCGTCAGGCCCACGCGTTGGAAAATCTTCTGCCATTGCCCGATGCTGCCCGGCTCGTTGGTTTTCTCCGTACAATGCGGCAGAAAGTGATAAGGCTCGCTCGCCTCCACAACTGCATGTTCCGGCAGCGCATCAATCAACCACTCCTGCGCAAGCATCACCTGGGGAGCGTTACCGGTTTCCAGGGTCTTGGCGTACTCCTGTCGATAGACCAGGGTCATCGCCGGGTCGAGTCCCACCAATGGAATCCCGTACTGCTGAAGGCTGAGCAAGGACTGGCCATTGAAGCTGGCAGCCTTCTCAAACGCCTTCAGGAAACCCTGGACCTGAAGCGGTTTGCCATTGGGCGCGTACGGGGCCAGGAAAACCTTGTAGCCCAGTCTCGAAATCAGATCCACCCAGTCAACAAGCAATGGCGTTTCAAAAAAACGGGTAAACGCGTCCTGAACGAGGATGACGCTTTTCTCCCGCTGCTCAGCGCTAAGCGTTTCCAGGCGTGCAGGGGTTGCCACCTCCACGTTCCAGCGCCGGCACACGGCGGCAAAATCCACCAAACTGAGCAGCGGGCTATCGACCATCCCGGCTACTCGTTCGAGCCCCCAGCGGATCGGCCGGGCACTCATCACGAAGTTGTACAGGCGCGGCATTTTGGCGAGATACGGCACCGTGTATTCCAATGAGCCAATCAGGTAGTCCTTGAGAGGACGCAGGTAGCGGCTGTGATAAAGCTCAAGGAAACGCGAGCGGAACTCCGGCACATTCACTTTGACAGGACACTGACCCGCGCAGGATTTGCAGGCCAGGCAACCGGTCATCGCTTCGTAGACCTCATGGGAAAAATCTGGCTGCCCCATCTTCCGGGCCAGGCTATTCACGGCCCGACGCGCGACACCCTGCGCCCCGCCAGCCCCTCGAACCCGATCGCTGGCCGCCAGCACATCGACACCCTGCTCCCCCTGCAACCTCAGCCATTCCCGGATCAGCGAGGCCCGCCCCTTGGGCGAGTGAATGCGATTGCGCGTCGCCTTCCAGGACGGGCACATGGCGTCATCAGGATCGAAGTTGTAGCACGCGCCATTGCCATTGCAATGAACCGCCGTGTCATAGCTCTGCCAGACGCGTTCATCGATGGTCCGGTCCAGGGCACCGCGCATCTCCACTTCATCGACGCGGGTCAGTCGAGCATCGGGGACCGTGATCGGAGTGGCGATCTTGCCGGGGTTGAGTTGATTGAAGGGATCGAAAGCCGCCTTCAGCGCTTGCAGCGCGGGGTACAAATCACCGAAGTAATCGGGCACGTATTGCGACCGCAAGCCCTTGCCATGCTCGCCCCACAGCAGTCCGCCATACTGTTGCGTCAAGGCTGCGACCGCATCGGAAATCGGCCGGATCAAGGCGGCCTGGGCCGGGTCCTTCATGTCGAGGATCGGACGCACATGCAGGACGCCGGCGTCGACATGACCGAACATGCCGTACTGCAAATCATGGCTATCGAGCAGCGCACGGAACGCCTGGATGAAGTCCGCCAGGTGTTCCGGCGGAACAGCAGTGTCTTCGACAAAGGGCTGGGGCCTGGCCTCACCCTTGACGTTGCCCAGTAACCCCACGGCGCGCTTGCGCATCGCATAGACACGCTTGAGCGCCTCGGCGCCAATCGCCAACGTGTGGCCCAAGCGGACAACGGACGTATCGCGTTGCAGGTGCAGGACGAACTCATGAACTTGCTGCTGAACCGCCGCTTCGTCATCCCCGCTGAACTCAATGAGGTTGATCCCCAGCGTCGGCGTATCGGGGTCTTCAGGGAAATACTCGGCGACGCCGTGCCAGACAATGTCCTTCATCGCCAGCATCAGTACCTTTGAATCCACCGTCTCGATCGACAGCGGTTTCATGGTCATCAACGCCTTGGCATCACGCAGGGCGTCCATGAACCCGGCGTAACGCACGTTCACCAGGATGGAATATTTCGGGATGGGCAGGACGTTCAGCTTGGCCTCGACGATGAAGCCCAAGGACCCTTCAGAGCCGCAAAGAACGCTGTTCAGATTGAAACGCCCATTGGGTTCGCGCAGATGGGCCAAGTCATAACCGGTCAGGCAGCGGTTGAGTGTCGGAAAGGTGTCCCTGATCAGCTCGGCGTGAGTATCGGCGATGTCCACCGCGCACGTGTAGACCTCGCCCACCCGATCCTCGCGGTTGAGCAGCGCCGGCAACAGCGCCGCGTCGACCGCTGAGCTGGTGAGACGCTCACCGCCCAGCAATACCGTCGAAAGCTCAAGCACATGATCGCGCGTCTTGCCGTAGGTGCAGCTCCCCTGGCCACTCGCGTCCGTGTTGATCATGCCGCCGATGGTGGCGCGATTCGACGTCGAGAGTTCGGGGGCAAAAAACAAACCGTAGGGCTTGAGCGCTGCGTTCAACTGATCCTTGACCACGCCACTCTGTACCCTGGCCCAGCGCTCCTCGACGTTGATCTCCAGGATGTTGTTCAGGTGGCGGGAAAGGTCGACCACCACGCCGTCGGTGAGCGATTGGCCGTTGGTGCCGGTGCCTCCACCACGTGGCGTGAGCACGACCGCACGGTGCGCGGGGTCGGCGGCCAAGCGTGACAGGATCATCACGTCCTGTTCATCCAGGGGAAACACCGCCGCTTGAGGCAGGCGCTGGTAGATGGAATTGTCGGTGGCCAATACCGTCCGGTCGCCATGGTCGCGGGCAATCTCGCCTTGAAACCCCGCCCCTTGGAGCGCGTTTAGAAAAGCGTCATAGGTCGCTTTCTGGGGATTAGGAGGCGATAACCGGGCAATCATGATGTATTCCTACAGGCTGAAAAGCTAATCTATGCATTCGCATTACGTATGCTCAGCACAAGACGCATCGAGCAGCTGCATAAGGTTTTCATGATTCTTGCCTCCCCAGGCGCTCGGAGCAAACGTAATTCCTGCTGTTTTTGCATGAGTTTTATGAATGAACCCTAGACGACTGACGCCCTCGATGTCGCTGCTGGTTGCCTTTGAGGCCGCCGCGCGCCATTGCAGCTTCACCAAGGCCGCGGAAGAGTTGGCACTGACGCAAAGCGCCGTCAGCCGGCAGGTGCAAACCCTGGAGGCGCAACTTGAAATCGAACTCTTCCGCCGTGAAGGCCGAAAGATTGAATTGACCGCCGCTGGCGCGCTGTATCAGCACGAACTGGCGGCCGCGCTGGGGCGTATTCGAAGCGCAACGTTGCAGGCCATCTCGTACAAGAACGACAGCGGCCCCTTGAACCTGGCCGTCCTGCCGACCCTCGGTTCCAAATGGCTGCTGCCGCGGATGCATGAGTTCTATGCCAAGCACCCGGACCTGCTGGTGCACATACATTCGCGGATCATCCGCGAGGACGTCCAATCCTCCACCCACGACATGAACGCAATCATCTGCGCAGGTTCGGGAGAGTGGCCCGGCTACGTTTCACATCAGTTGCTCCGGGAAAAGCTGGTGGTGATTGCCAGCCCGACCGCATTGCCCGAGTACCGGGCCATGTCGCCGGCCAATGTTGCCGAGCATGCCTTGTTGAACGTCGTATCGAGGCCCGGTGTCTGGTCGGATTGGTTTGACCAGCACAACGTCGATCACCGCACCATGCGCTCCGGCCCGAGCTTCGAACTCACCGCCCACCTTATCCAGGCCGTGGCGGCGGGGATCGGGATTGGGCTGGTTCCGCAAATCCTGGTGCAGGATGAACTGAAAAGCGGCGACCTGGTTGCGTTGTTCGAACCGATGGAAAGTGGGCGCAGCTATTACCTGGTCTACGCGACCCGATACCAGCACTTGCCGGCCTTGAAGGCCTTCAGTGCCTGGCTGCTCTCGTTGCCGTTTCCCGATAACTGAGTTCAGCCCTTCAGGGTTCAGGCTGATCCCCTGTGGGAGCGAGCTTGCTCGCGATAGCGGCCTGACAGCCGACCTATCTCTCCGGCCATAACCCCAATCCAACTGTGGGAGCGAGCCTGCTCGCGAAGACGGCCTGACCGCCGACATGCCTCTCCCGCCTACCCCTCCCACCCCGGATGACGCCAACTTATTGGCACAAAACCCAACCAATTAAAAATTTATTAATACAGCGACAGATTCCCGACGCGCGGTACTGATGTGCCATTGCTGGGGACTTGAACCGAAGCTCATCATCCGCAGGCAATCACCGCTAAACGTTTGGGCCGCCGACCTGGGCTACAGGATGTAATCACTCGCATCACGCAATGGAGCAACACCGAGATGATGACTGTCTATTTTGTTGTGATGACGATCTGCAGTGGCTACGAAGGCTGTGTCGATGAACGACAACCAGGGCCAACCTTTGCTTCCAAGGCAATGTGCATGGAGACGGCCAGAGTGATGGCGCCGCGCAAAGGGGTGAAGTTCAAGTGCCGCAAAGAACGTACATGGGTGGCCGATGGGGCACGGCCAGTAGAAGGTTACGACAAAGTTGTCACCACCAAGAGCCTGGGCCAGCCTTAGCATTACGACTTTTCTCGCCGACAACCCTCATCAGGCCCCAAGCATCTGCCACAACGACGCCCCCACCCCGGTAATGCTCTCCCCGGCAATCAACCCCGCCGCCGCGGTGATGGCGAAGCGTTCGGTGAGGCTCGGCCAGCGACAGCTCACCAGCCACGTCAGCACCGCACCGAGGGCCATCATC
Source organism: Pseudomonas sp. CG7 (assembly GCF_023701885.1). Taxonomy (NCBI): domain Bacteria; kingdom Pseudomonadati; phylum Pseudomonadota; class Gammaproteobacteria; order Pseudomonadales; family Pseudomonadaceae; genus Pseudomonas; species Pseudomonas sp. CG7. The sequence goes on from NZ_JABAEE010000001.1 coordinate 136,491, forward strand.
AAGGACACCGAGGCCGGCAGGACGAAGGCCAGGCCCAGGGCCGCCGTGCTTGGCAGGTAGCGGGCCCGATGCGCCGGCAACAGGCTATCGAGAATCCCCAACGACAAACCGACCAGGCCGCCGATGAAAATCGCCCAGCGAATGCTCGCTGACAAAGAATCCAGGCCCAGGGTCAGGGTCTGCGCCACGGCCTTCCAGGTGGCGACCGCCGGGGCCGGCCACTCTTCGGTGAGCAGCATGGTCTGTGGGTCCGGGATCAGCGCCAGGTAGGCCAACACGCCGACGATGCTGCCGATGAAAATCCCCAGGATCTGGGCGATCACCTGCTTGCGCGGCGTGGCGCCAATCGCCCGGCCGACCTTGAAGTCGTTCATCAAATCGGTGCACTGCCCGGCCGAACCACCGGCGGTGTTGGCGCTCATCAGGTTGATCGGCACCTGGCCCGGGGCGACGATGCCAAAGCTCAACTGGGACAACTGCCCAATGGCCCCGATCGGCGGAATGCCCGTGGCGCCGACCACCCGGGCCGCCACCGCCGCCAGGCAGATTGCCAAGGGAATGGTCAGCAAGGCCATCCACGGGTTGATGCCGAACAACAGCACCTGCAGGCTGACCACCAGGATGATCGACAGGGCGAAACCGGCCGCCGGCCCAGGCTTGGGGATCGTCCAGATCGCCCCGCCGCCCGCCTTGGTCGAGCGGTGCAATGCCCACAAGCGAATCGCCAGTGAGGCCAGGGTCGAGCAGACCATCAGGCTCACTCCCGGCCATAACAACCACTCCACCAGCGCCGCGAATTGCGGGCCGCTGCTACCGCTCGGCAACTGCACCAGGCCTTGCTCCAGCAACCACGGCGCCAACCCGCCCCACGCCAGCAAGGCGCCGAGCAGCAGGGTCAGGCCCACGCGAATACCGATGATCCCGCCAAACCCCACCAACAGTAGCGAAGGGTCCGCGGTGAACGTCAGGCGTTCCAGTTGAGCGGTCGGGGACCAGCGCGGGATAGCCCACAAGAACGTATCGACCGCCTTGACCAGCCCGGACAGCATCGCGGCGCTGAGCAGCACTTTCAAACGCGTTGCGGCTTCGTGGCCGTGATTGTAGATGTGCAGCAACGTTTCCAGGGTCGCCATGCCTTCGGGAAATTTCAAGGCCTTGTCATTGAGCAGCGAGGGACGCAGGTACCAGGCAATCCAGATCCCCAGGAAACTCACCGAAAAGACCCAGGCCACCATGGGAATAGCCTCCAACTGCTGGCCCGTCAGCAAGGTGTAGGCCGGGATGGGCGCCACCAACCCACCGGAAATGATCGACGCGGCGGCAGAAGCCACGGTCTGGTTGATGTTGCTTTCGTGCAGCGTCCAGGGCAACCGCCCCACCGATCGACTGGCCAAGCCCTGCCAGATGCCATAGCCGATCAGCAAGGCAATGATCGACATGTTGAACGACCAACCGATCTTCAACCCGGCGTAGACATTGGACGGTGTCAGCAGAATACCGAGGACAATCCCCGTACTGACCGCACGCAGGCTGAGCTCGCGTTCGACGACGGCGTTCAAGGGAAAGGTGGATGAGGTTGAGTGCATGCGAAGTCCTTGTCGGCACTGGGGGCAGCCACCAGATTCAGGCTGATCCCCTGTGGGAGCGAGCTTGCTCGCGATTGCGGTGGATCAGTTACATAGATTGAGGCCGGCACTCCGCTATCGCGAGCAAGCTCGCTCCTACAGAGGTCATAGGGAATCAGTTGAAGCGGCAACTTAATAAGTGAACGCAGGATCGGCGCAAGGTTCACACGACGGAGGCAAACCCTGGCGAGCGTGCTCGCCAGGATCGTCCATCCAGAGGCAGGAAATGAGGTGTGTCGCGAGCGCTGCCAACGGCCAGGCAACGCATCGCAGCCAAGGCAGTGTCCGACTTATTGCTGGCCCTCGCAGTTGATCATCCAGGCAATCCCGAAACGGTCTTCGAACATGCCAAAGCGTTCCGCCCAGAAGGTCTTCGCCAAGGGCATCTGCACTTGCCCCCCCGCGCTCAGGCCTTTGAACAGCCGCTCGGCCTCCTCCACGCTGTCGACATTGAGGGAAACCGACACCCCTTGCGGCTTGCTATACGGCTGGCCCGGCGGGCAATCGGAGGCCATCAGGCTGAAATGGCCCACGGTCAGGCAGGCGTGCATGATCAGGTCCGGGTCCTTGGGCATGCCGACATCCTCAGGCGCCTCGGCAAAGGACATGGAAAACAGCTCGCCGCCAAGCACGTCCTTGTACAACGCAAAGGCTTCCTTGCAGCGACCGTTGAAAGTCAGGTAAGGGATGATTCTCATGGTGGGTCCTCCTGTCGCCGGCTTCACGATTGACTGGACAGCTGCGCCCGCAAGCGTGCTTCCTGCTCGCGCAACTCGGGGGTGAAGGTTTCGCCGAATTCCTCGAGTTCGAAGATCTGGCGGATTTCGATTTCACTGTCGCTGACCATCGGGTTCGGGCAGCGCTTGACCCAGTCGATGGCCTCCTGCAACGACTGGACCTTGAAGATCCAGAAGCCGGCGATCAGCTCCTTGGTTTCGGCAAAGGGTCCCTCGACAACCGTCCGGTCCTTGCCGGAAAACTGCACGCGTACGCCTTCGACGCTGGGCTGCAGGCCCTCACCGGCGAGCATCACCCCGGCCTTGACCAGTTCTTCGATGTAGGCGCCCATGGCGGCCAGCAGTTCTTCGCTAGGCATTTCTCCGGCTTCCGACTCCGGACTGGCCTTGACGATCACCATAAATCGCATGCTCGTATCTCCTGAGAATGAATGGATCAAGCCGTCGTTGTGGCGGCTCTACGGACTAATCGAATGGCAACGGCCGAAATCGACAGGTCGACGCCATTAATTTTCGATAGGCCGTGAAATCACGTCCGCTCAGGGATTCCATTGGAATCGATAGATGTCTCGATAACCATTGCTTGGGTCGTACAACAGCTTCTTCCCGCCGTCGAAAGCGATATTGTCGGCATTGACCAGGTGAACCGGTGCCACGAAGCCACTCACCGGCTGGCCGGCCATCAGTCGGTTCAACTCATCGATCACCTGCCAGCCATGCACGTTGAGCGGTTCGGCCACGGTGACGGTCTGGTAGTTCTTTTCCTGGATGCGCAAGAACGCCGAAGCACTGCCGTCACCGGCCGACAACAGGCTGATGCCATCGCGAGGTATCGCCGCGCTGGCCAAGGTCGCCACCGCGTAGTCGAAATAGATATCGTTGATGGCCAGCGTGTGGGTCCAGCGCTTGCCATGGCGCTGCAGCAGCTCCGTGGTGATCGCCGGCATTTTCTCGCGACTTTCGGAGATCGCGACATCGCGCACTTCCAGCAGCGAGCAGTCCCGACAGGCCCGAATCACGTTTTCCATGGCCTTGGCTTTCGCCATGGCAATGCTGTACCTGGAGTCGGTCAGGATGACCACGCCGGCTTTTCCGTTTGACTGCGCCACGGCCGCCATGGCCGTGATGCGAGCCACTTCGAGCGGATCGGTGGTGACGTTCATGGCCATCGGTGTACCGTCAATCGCCCCGGGCTTTTCCCCGGCGTGCCAGCCCACCACCGGCACGCCCTTGTCGGCGAAGACGGCCAGCGCCGCCTTGTTTTCAAGGGCATCGGCACCGCACAGAATGAGGCCATCGGGGTTCGCCGCCAGCGCATCGGCAAAGGCCTTTGCACGACCGTCCGGGGACCCGGCGCCATCGAATACCCTCAGCGTCCACCCCATCGCTTTCGCGGCCTCGCGAGCACCTTGGGCAACACCGACAATACCGCCGTTGCGCATATCTTCTGCGACAATGGCAATGCTCTTGCCGCGCTGGGCGCGCGGGCCGGTTTCAGGACCGCTCCAGGGCACGGCGCCGAGGGTGGCCTTGGCAACCATTTCCTGCGCTTGAGCCACCGTCACCGTGGCATCCGTCGCCGCTGGCGGATTCTGGCCGTATCCAGGCGTTGCCGTGAAAAGGCAGAAAACCGTCATTGAAACTGTCTTGAGCAACCGGGACCTGGTCAAACAGGTTCGATCACCACGTGTGGTGCCGGGTCTGGAGCCGATGGCGCGATCATAATGGGTCATGGCGTCTCTTTTTTTATGGAGGCAGTGTTCAGATTCAATGTCCGCAAGGATAGTCGCTTCTGTTGGCATCGGCCCGAAAGGGAAACGGCAAGTTTGTAACATCCCCCCAGCCCCAGTCCTCGCGAGAGATGAGATGGCACTTCCTCCGTTGCACAGTTTCAAGGTATTCGAAAGCGTGGCCCGCTTGGGCAGTCTGGCGGCGGCTGCGGTGGAGCTGCACGTCACCGTCGGCGCGGTGAGCCAGCAAGTCAAAGTCCTGCAGGCCAGCCTCGGCGTGGAGCTGTTCGAAAAGCGCGGCCGGCAACTGGTGTTGACCACCAATGGCCGCCAACTACAAAAGCGCGTGGCCAACGCCATGGGCGAAATCAGCGACGCGGTGGAGGCCTTGCGCAGTGGGAGCGCGGATGAGCCAGTACAGGTCGATATCACCTTGTCCATTCCTCCGGCCGAGGGTGTGGACTGGCTCACCACGCCGCTGCTGCACTTCATGGAAGCCTCCCGCTCGGTGCGGGTGAGAGTGATCACCGCGGCGGGCATGCCGCAAGTGGACTGGCGCCGCGCCGATGTCGCGGTGGTCTATGGCACCCCGCCGTGGCCAGGCTTATGGTGGCGCCTGTTGCACGGCATTCGCATGACACCGGTGTGCAGCCCGCAATACTTGCGCGGCCCACAAGCCATTCACCACGTCGCGGACCTGGCACGGCACCGACTGCTTCACGAAGACGATGGCAGCCAGTGGAAGCAATGGTTGCTCGAGGCCGGCTTCAGCCGTGGCGGGGTCGAGGATATCCATTTCGAAGACTTCGGCATGGTCTTGCAGGCCGCGCGGGACGGGTTTGGCGTGGCGCTGAGCGATGAACTCGTTTCTGCCCGGGACCTCGATGAAGGTCGCCTGGTCCGACCGCTGCCGATTTCGGTGCCGGCGGTGCACAACTACTACGTGGCCTGCTCCGAGGCGACCCGCGAACGCCCGGAAATCCGCGCGTTCATCGATTGGTTGCTGACCACCAGCGGACAGGCTGATCAGTAGCCGTAGCCCCGGCCGTCGTTGAAACGGATGTTGGTGAGGATGCTGATGTCTTTCTCCACCTTATAAAGCTCGGAGCTCTTGATCAGTTCCGGATCGCTGAAGGCTTCACTCTTGGCGCGCCCGGCCTGGATCTGGGCCATCTTGTCGCGGATCGCCCGCACATCGGCATGGGTCATGGCCGGTACTTGGGTTGGGTCCTCGTCAGCATGGGCGCCATAGATGACGGTCTGCTGGTCGATCACCTTCAGGGTGGCATCCAGCGAGGCGACGTAATCCTTCAAATTGCCCGCCAGCAGCCAGGACGGATATACGTGGTCTCCGGCCAGCAAGATATTGTGCGTCTCGTCGTACAGCGCCACTTCGTCCGGCGTATGGCCCGGCACGCTCATCAGGCGCACCTTGAGACCGCCCAGGTCGATCGTCTCGCCGGGCTGTACCAGCCGCGCCACTTTGAAAGGGGGCACGACCATGTGATCGATGTTGCCCAGGTAGACCGGCTCCGGAACGTGGTAGAGCCCATCCTTGCCCTTGAAGCGACGCGTGAATGGCGTATCCACCAGGTAAATGCTCTGGAAGTTATGCAACCCGCCGAGGTGGTCGAAATGCAGGTGTGAAGGCAACATCGAGAGCGGCTTGTCAGTGATCCCGCGCGCGACTTCAGTGATGTCTTCCTTCTGGTTCGCCCCCGAATCGAACATCAGTGCCTGGTTCGTCCCCACCAGCAGGTAGGAGAAGTTTTTCTGGTAGTAGTGGGGTTCGCCGATGGCGTACAAAAAGTCCGTCAGCTTGTGCACCACAAATGCCGGGCTGGCTGCCTCGGGCACTTCCTGCGCCTGCGTGGCGAAGGGCACGGAGAGCAGCGTGAGGCATGCAAGGGCGAGTTTCTTTACGAGCGTGCGCATGGGGTGCAGACCTTTTTATTCGAGTGGGAGAACGACAGGACAATGCTGTCGTGCCTATCTCACCGCCTGCGGGCCTGCCCATCAATGGACGATTTTTAAAGCGGGACACTTCAAGGCAACTAAAGCATCCGGCATGAGCATTTGAGGAAAATAATGCGTGGCGCGCGCTCGGTGAGCCTGCCGACCTCGCGAAGAGCAGCCCGACGCTGCAGCATGACTATGCTCTGGAAACAGTCACGTAACGGAGAGTCAGTCCCCATGACTTCGAATCTGGCCGATATTTATACCGACTACATTGCCTGCCTGAATGCACAGGATTGGGACAATCTGGGCCTTTTTGTGCATCAGCAAGTGATTCACAACGCGAGACCATTAGGATTGCATGGCTATCGAAGCATGCTGGAAGCGGATTATCGGGACATCCCCGACTTGCGCTTTGAAGTCGAATGCCTGGTGGTCGACCCACCCAAGTTGGCGGCTCGCCTGGTATTCAATTGCACGCCGGCTGGGGAGTTCCTGGGGCTTGCAGTCAATGGCGCACGGATCGCCTTCACGGAAAACGTCTTCTACGCGTTCGAGGACGGCAGGATCCGCGAGGTCTGGTCGATTATCGACAAGCAAGCGATCGAGGCTCAGCTCCCATCCCTGTAGAGGACTGCTCCAGCGCTGCGAGTTGCAACGCCCCGGGCATCTTATCCGTAGGCAACGGCATCGCGGAAAACCAAATCCACGAAGCAATCGCGCTCGACATCCATTATTCGACGCACCCCGAAGTGAGGAACCTGTCGAGCGCATAGCCTGTGAGCCACTCTGGAGGAGATGGCAATGACACGCACCCGTTTTTTTGGAAAAACCGTATTGGCCTGCACGTTCATCCTGGCGATGATCGGTTGGGGGATCGGCTTCTACGGGCCGCCGATCTACATGCAAGCGGTCATGGAGCGCACGGGTTGGCCGATCGCCGAGGTCTCGACCGCCGTGACCGTGCATTTTCTCAGCGGCACGCTAGTCATCGCCAACCTGCCACGCCTTTATGCACGCTTCGGCATACCCACCATCACCCTGCTGGGCAGCATCGTCCTGGGCATCGGTGTGAACACCTGGGCTCAAGCCAACCAGCTCTGGGTGTTGTATGCCGGCGCCGTCTGCTCGGGTATCGGTTGGGTGACATTGGGGGCCGCAGCCGTTAACACTCTGATCGCCCCGTGGTACGTCAAGGAAAGGCCCAAGGCTTTGGGCAAGGCCTACAACGGCGCCAGCCTGGGGGGCGTGATCTTTTCGCCGCTGTGGGTGTGGCTGATCGAGCGCTTCGGCTTTGCCGCGGCGGCGCTGGCGATCAGTGTCGTCGCCGTGCTGCTCATCGGCGCCTTCGCCTTCCTGGTCTTCAACAAAAGCCCACAAGGCCTGGGACAGCATCCCGACCACGCAGACCAGCCGGAACTCGTGCCGGCTAGCGCCAGCGCCGCGCCGTGGACCGCCCTGCAGACGCTCAGGTCGGCCAGTTTCCGTAGCCTGGCGGCCGGCATGTCCCTGGGCCTGTTCGCCCAGATCGGCTTGATCGCGCACCTGTATTCGATGCTGGTGGGACGCATGGGCGCCCATGACGCCTCGTTCGCCATGGGCCTGGCCACCGCCAGTGCGATGGGCGGGCGATACGTCGCCGCACGCCTGATGACCCAGGGTATGAACCGCCGGCAGCTGGCCTGTCTCGGGTATGCCATCCAGATGCTGGGCACACTGATGCTTCTGGGCCTGGACCTGCACCCGACGGTGGCCTGGATAGCCGTGGTGCTGATCGGTTCGGGCATTGGCAATGCGACGTCCTTGCCGCCCCTGATTGCCCAGGTCGAATTCAGCCGTGAACACACCGCCAGGGTGATCGCCCTGATGGTTGCGATCAGCCAGGCCACCTATGCCTTCGCCCCAGCCTTATTCGGCCTGTTGCGCACCATCTCCATCGATCCGAATCACGCCATCGTCGCCGTCGTGGCAGCAGCCGTCACCGTGCAGGTGCTCGCCATCGTGTCATTCTATCGGGGCGTATCCGCTCGCCCCTTCAAGAAAGCCGTTTGCTGACCCTATTCCCCCGGGGCGTTGGAGACCTGTACACCGGCATCGAAACCCGTCTCGTATTACTTTTGCTTATCCATCATCAGCACTATGAACAGCACCTGCCGAAAAACTCCTTGAGAATGCCCGCTTATCCATCAATCAGGTGAATCGACATGTCAGGCGAAAAATCGATAGCGAAACTGCTCAGCGGCATGCGCCCCTCACTCAATGAAGGCGATTACGTCTTCTGCTGCGTCGCTGACCCGGACTTGGTCAAAGGCGAAGAGGTGCTTGGCAGCTTCCGCGAAAAAGAAGGCCTGACCGTGATCATCGAACGCAGCAGAGCCTTGGCCTTGGGGCTGGACTTTGACTACGTCGCCGCCTGGATCACCTTGACCGTCCATTCGGCCCTGGATGCCGTGGGCTTGACCGCAGCCTTCGCAACGGCCTTGGGAAATGCCGGCATCAGTTGCAACGTCATCGCGGCTTACTACCACGACCATATCTTCGTGGGACGGGAAGATGCGCAAAGGGCCATTGAAGTGCTGGAAGCGCTTGCTCGGTCGGGAGGTAGCGACGATTGCCGGTAATCTCCAGAGACTGCACCTACGCCCACCCTTCAAGCCGCAACGTGGCCCGCACCAGGCGTTGTTCTTCGTTTTCGATTTCCTTGAGGTGTTCGCAGATGCTCTGGATGTGGGCGATGGCGGCCTTGCGCGCCTGCTCCGGCAGTCGACCGGTCACGGCGTTGTAGAGCCGGGCGTGTTGGCGGTCGATCTGACGCTTCTGCGGTTCACGGTGGTAGAGGTTGTTGACCGAGGCAAACACTGAAGTGAGCAACAAATCCGTCAGCGAACGCAAGGTTTGCACCAGCACCGGATTGTGTGAAGCCTCGCAGATCGCCAAGTGAAACGCATGGTCGAGCCGGGCATGGGCGCTGGCTTCCAGGGACCGGTCGTGGGCATCGAGCAAGGCCTCGTAGCTGCGGGTGATAAGGACGAAATCCGCTTCGGTCCCGCGCAACGCCGCCAGACGCGCGGACTCGCCCTCCAGCAGGCTGCGGACCTCGAACAAGTCATAAAGCGTGCGTGGCTGTGAGCTGAACAGGTGCATCAGCGGCGAGGCCAAGCCGTGCCCGGACAGGTCGGCCACGAATGAGCCCTTGCCTTGCTCGGTCTTGATGATCCCGCGCGCGCGCAGCAGCTTCAGTCCTTCGCGAAGGGCGGTGCGCGAGACGCCGAGTTTTTCCGTCAACCGCCGCTCCGAGGGCAACAGCTGCCCGGTCTTGAGCACGCCGTCGACGATCAGGCGCTCGATGCGTTCACAGACCACGTCGGCGACCTGCGGGTTACGGCTGGTTTCTGCGCTGTCCATTGAATCTCCAACTGGTATGACCAGCTCGGAACAGGCTCTACGCCCATCGAACAAAATCAATAAATCATTGTTTATTAAAGAATTTATTCGACCTACAAAAATAACCTGATGAATAAACTGGTTCGACCAGACCAACAGCCCATAGACAGTAGAACGCCCCGGGCCAATGATGCAAGTCAGCCGTATCGGAACAGACCTCAAATAAAAACAACTGAGTGTCGGCCACGAACCATGAACATTCTCTACGATGAACGTGTCGACGGCGTCCTGCCTGACGTCGACAAAAACGCGCTGCTACAGGCCCTGCAAGCCCAGCTGCCGGACCTGGAAATCCTGCATCAGCGCGAAGCACTCAAGCCGTACGAATGCGACGGGCTCTCCGCTTACCGCACCACGCCCATGCTGGTCGTGCTGCCGCGCCACGTCGACGAGGGCCAGGGCGTGCTGCGGCTCTGCCACGAGCGCAACGTGCCTATCGTCGCCCGTGGCGCGGGCACCGGTTTGTCCGGCGGTGCGCTGCCGTTGGAAAAAGGCGTGTTGCTGGTAATGGCGCGTTTCAACACCATCCTGCACATCGACCCCGCCGCCCGTACCGCGCGGGTTCAACCGGGCGTGCGTAACCTGGCGATTTCCCAGGCGGCCGCGCAGTTCGGCTTGTACTACGCGCCGGACCCCTCCTCGCAGATCGCCTGTTCCATCGGCGGCAATGTCGCGGAGAACGCCGGTGGCGTGCATTGCCTCAAGTACGGGCTGACCGTGCACAACCTGCTCAAGGTCGACATCCTCACCGTCGACGGCGAACACCTGACACTGGGCTCCCAGGCCCTCGACTCGCCCGGGTTCGATCTGCTGGCATTGTTCACCGGTTCCGAAGGCATGCTCGGGGTGATCACCGAGGTCACGGTCAAGCTGTTGCCTAAACCGCAAACGGCCAAAGTGCTGCTGGCGGCCTTTGATTCCGTTGAAAAGGCCGGTCGCGCCGTGGGTGACATCATTGCCGCCGGCATCATCCCGGGCGGCCTGGAAATGATGGACAACCTGGCCATTCGCGCCGCCGAAGATTTCATCCATGCCGGCTACCCAGTGGACGCCGAAGCCATCCTGCTGTGTGAACTCGACGGCGTGGAGGCCGACGTCCACGACGACTGCAACCGCGTGCGCCAGGTATTGGAACAGGCCGGCGCCACCGAAGTACGCCAGGCTCGCGATGAGGCCGAGCGCGTGCGTTTCTGGGCCGGACGCAAGAATGCGTTTCCGGCGGTGGGCCGCCTCTCGCCGGATTACTACTGCATGGACGGGACGATCCCGCGCCGGGAGCTGCCCGGTGTGCTGCGCGCCATTGCGGCGTTATCGACCGAGTATGGCCTGCGGGTGGCCAACGTTTTCCACGCCGGCGACGGCAACATGCATCCGCTGATCCTGTTCGATGCCAATCAACCGGGCGAGCTCGATCGCGCCGAAGCCTTGGGCGGCAAGATTCTCGAATTATGCGTGAAGGTTGGCGGCAGCATCACCGGTGAACACGGTGTCGGCCGCGAGAAAATCAACCAGATGTGCGCGCAGTTCAACAGCGATGAGCTGACCGTGTTCCATGCCGTCAAAGCCGCGTTCGATCCGAGCGGGCTGCTAAACCCCGGCAAGAACATTCCGACGCTGCATCGCTGCGCCGAGTTTGGCGCCATGCACGTTCATATGGGGCAGTTGCCCTTCCCCGACCAGGAGCGTTTCTGATGGGCAGCGCACAGGATATCGACGACAGCGCAGCGCTGCTGGAACAGGTCAACCAGGCGCTGGAGAACGCCACCCCGCTGCGTATCCAGGGCGCCAACAGCAAGGCATTTCTTGGCCGTAGCGTAACAGGTGAAATACTCGACACCCGCTCGCACCGGGGCATTGTCAGCTACGACCCGACTGAATTGGTGATCACCGCTCGCTGTGGCACGCCATTGGCAGAATTGTCCGAAGTGCTCGACGCGTCGCAGCAGATGCTGCCTTGCGAACCACCCGCCTTCGGTGAAAACGCCACCGTCGGCGGCATGATTGCCTGCGGACTCTCAGGGCCACGGCGCCCCTGGTCGGGCTCGGTGCGCGACTTCATCCTCGGCACACGGGTCATCACGGGACAAGGCAAGCACTTGCGCTTCGGCGGCGAGGTCATGAAGAACGTCGCCGGCTACGATCTGTCGCGCTTGATGGCCGGCAGCTACGGCTCGCTTGGCGTGGTGACCGAGGTGTCCCTCAAGGTCCTGCCAAAACCGCGACAGACCTTGAGCATCAGCCTGGAGACGGCCGCCGCCCGGGCCTTGTTGCGCCTGGCGGAATGGGGCCAGCAACCGCTGCCGATCAGCGCCGCGTGTCACGATGGCCAGCGCCTGCACCTCAGGCTCGAAGGCGGCGAAGGCGCGGTGACGGCGGCTCATGACCGTTTGGGCGGCGAACGGCTGGATTCTGCGTACTGGCAAGACCTCAACGAACATCGGTTGGGTTTCTTCGATGAGGACCTGCCGCTTTGGCGCCTCTCCCTGCCCCACGACACGCCTCGGCTGCCCCTGCCGGGCGTGCAATTGATCGATTGGGGCGGCGCCCAGCGTTGGCTCAAATCCGCGGCCGAAGCGACCTTCATTCGCTCGGTTGTGGAGAAAGTCGGCGGGCATGCGACCTGCTACACCCCTGGCCTGATCGACAGCCCCTTCCAACCGCTGCCCGAGGCCCTGATGCGCTATCACCGGAACTTGAAGCGACAACTCGATCCACGGGGCCTGTTCAACCCCGGGCGCCTGTACGCGGAGCTTTGAACCATGCAGACCACTTTGAGCGACGACGCCCGCCAGCTACCCCGCGCCGAAGAAGCCGAGCGCATTCTGCGCAGTTGCGTGCACTGCGGTTTCTGCAATGCCACCTGCCCGACCTATCAACTGCTGGGTGATGAGCTGGATGGCCCACGGGGCCGAATCTACCTGATCAAGCAGGTGCTGGAAGGCAACGAGGTCACGGGCAAAACCCAGCAACATCTGGATCGTTGCCTGTCCTGCCGCAATTGCGAAACCACCTGTCCTTCCGGCGTCGACTACCACAACTTGCTGGACATCGGCCGGGCGGTGGTCGATGCGGCAGTACCGCGCCCGCTCGGCCAGCGTCTGTTGCGCGAAGGGTTGCGCGGCGTGCTGCCCAATCCCGGGCTGTTCAAAGCGCTGGTGCGCAGTGGCCAGGCGTTCCGCGCGGTGCTGCCCAGCACGCTGCAAGTCAAGTTGCCGCGCAACGTGCATCCGGCGAAGCCACGACCAACCACCCGTCATGACCGGCAAGTGCTCATGCTTGAAGGCTGCGTGCAACCGAGCCTGTCGCCCAATACCAATGCGGCGGCTGCACGGGTACTGGATCGGTTGGGGATCAGCGTCACCGCGATTCCCGAGGCCGGTTGTTGCGGTGCGTTGGACTATCACCTGAACGCCCAGGCCACCGGCCTCGACCGTGCCCGCCGCAACATAGATGCCTGGTGGCCGCGCATTGAAGGCGGTGCCGAGGCCATCATGCAAACCGCCAGCGGCTGCGGTGCCTTCATCAAGGATTATGGGCATCTGCTCAGCAGCGATCCGGCGTATGCCGACAAGGCCGCAAAGGTCAGCGCCCTGGCCAAGGACCTGGTTGAGGTACTGCGCGGCGAACCGCTGGATAAGCTCGGTGTACACGGCGCCCAGCGCCTGGCCGTTCACTGCCCCTGCACATTGCAGCATGCGCAAAGACTCGGGGGCGCGGTCGAAACGATCCTGGAAAAGCTTGGGTTCAACCTGGCACCGGTGCCCGACAGCCACCTGTGCTGCGGCTCGGCGGGCACTTATTCACTGACCCAACCCGAACTGGCTCGGCAACTGCGGGACAACAAGCTCAACGCCCTGGAAAGCGGACGCCCCGACGTCATCGTCACCGCCAATATCGGCTGCCAGTCTCACCTCGACGGTGCTGGGCGAACCCCTGTCAGGCACTGGATCGAGCTGGTCGAAGCCGCGCTGCCTTGACCGAAAAAATCGGAGGGGCTTCAAATCGCCTCGGCATGCCTGGGTAATGCCATGGAAATCAGCGCAGCCAGCAATACGAAGGCGCTTGAGATCCACAAGCACGTTTCCAAACCGTACATCTGATAGACCCAGCCGGAGAGTACGGTGCCAATCAGTCGTCCCAGGGCGTTGGACATGTAGTAGAAACCCACGTCCAGCGACACGCCGTCTTCCTTGGCGTAGGACACGATCAGGTAGCTGTGCAGGGACGAATTCACCGCGAACAGCACACCAAAGACCATGAGGCCGCCGAGCAGTACCGTCTGTGGCGACCACCCGGTGTCGAGCCCAAGGGCAATCAAGGCTGGCAGGCCCGCCAGGGCAAGGGCCCACCCAAAGGCTGCACGACCATCCGGCACATGCCCGCTTTTCTTGCCGGTGATGTGGGGGGCGAAGGATTGCACGATGCCGTAGCCCATCACCCAGGCCGCCAGGAAGCCACCGACCTTCCAGAAATCCCAGCCGAATACGTGGCTCAAGTACACCGGCAAGGCCACCACGAACCAGACATCCCGGGCGCCGAACAGGAACATCCGCGCCGCCGAAAGAATGTTGATTGCCCGGCTTTTGGACAAGAGATCCCGAAACTTGGGCTTGGCTTTGGCCTTGCCCAGGTCCTTCTTCAATAACATCAAACTGCTGGCCCAGATCAGCGCCAGGACAGCCGCCATGGCCAGCAACGCACCTTTGAAACCGATCAAGGCCAGCAAGGCGCCGCCAAGAAAGAAGCCGACGCCCTTGAGGGCATTCTTCGAGCCGGTGAGGATCGCCACCCACTTGTAGAGCTTGCCTTGCTGCCCATCGGGGACCAGCAACTTGATCGAGCTTTTGGCGCTCATCTTGTTCAGGTCCTTGGCGATCCCCGACAGCGCCTGGGCCCCCATCACCCAAGGGATGGTCAGCCAGGCCAGCGGAACCGTGAGCATCAACAGCGCCGCGACCTGGAGGCCCAGCCCGATGTTCATGGTCCGGTTCAGACCCAATCGAGCGCCCAGATAACCACCCACCAGGTTGGTGATCACGCCAAAGATTTCGTAGAACAGAAACAACGCGGCGATTTGCAGCGGGCTGTAGCCCAACGCGTGAAAGTGCAGCACCACCAACATGCGCAGGGCGCCGTCGGTGAGGGTGAAGGCCCAGTAGTTACCCGTCACGAGCAGGTACTGCCGCACTTCCGGAGCAAGGGCTGACAAGGCTTTCATGACCGCTCCTTAGTTTGCCAGACCGACCAGCCTGGCCAGCTCGACGGGGCGGTTGGCATAACCCCATTCGTTGTCGTACCAGGCATAGAGTTTGACCTGGGTGCCATTGATGACCATGGTCGACAGCGCATCGATGATCGATGAGCGCGGGTCGGTGCGGTAGTCGATGGATACCAGGGGGCGCTCTTCGAAACCGAGGATATCTTTCAGTTCGTTCTCGGAAGCGTTCTTGAGGAATTGATTAACTTCTTCGACAGTGGTGGCCCGCTCGACTTCAAAAACACAGTCGGTCAGCGAAGCGTTGGCCAGCGGCACGCGCACGGCGTGACCGTTCAGGCGTCCACGCAGCTCCGGGAAGATCTCGGCGATGGCCGTGGCCGAGCCGGTGCTGGTGGGAATCAGGCTCATCCCCGAAGCACGGGCACGACGCAGATCCTTGTGCGGCTGATCGAGGATGCTCTGGGTGTTGGTCAGGTCATGGATGGTGGTAATCGAGCCGTGGCGAATGCCGAGCTTTTCATGGATGACTTTCACCACGGGCGCCAGGCAGTTGGTGGTGCACGAAGCCGCGGTGACGATGCGGTGCAACGCAGGGTCGAACAGGTGCTGGTTGACGCCCATGACCACGTTCAACGCACCGCTCTCCTTCACCGGCGCGCAGACCACTACCCGCTTGACGCCTTGATCCAGGTAGGCCTGCAACACGGCCACGGTTTTCATCTTGCCGCTGGCCTCGATCACCAGGTCGCAGCCTGACCAATCGGTGTCGGCGATCGCTTTGTTGGCCGTGACCTTGATCCTCTTATTGTCGATAACGACGCTGTCGTCTTCGGCGCTGGCTTCATTGTTCCAACGGCCATGCACCGAGTCGAAGTTGATCAGGTGCGCATGGGTCGCCGCGTCGCCCGCTGGATCGTTGATCTGCACTAATTCAAACTCTGGCCAGCTCCACGCTGCTCGCAGAGCGAGGCGACCGATTCGACCAAAACCATTGATGCCTACTTTGATAGTCATGTTGTTGTGCTCTGTCTCTGTTGTCCGCGGGGGGGGCCTGGCTCGGGTTGGCGTGGCCATTGCCACTTTCGGCCTATCGTTCGGAGGCGATACCAAGCGACCTAGTTTGCAGAGCACATGGCTGTGCGTCCACGAAATGCTTCGGGTCGGTGAACGCCTGCCCGCGCTGCACCGCCTCGAAGAGCTCGGGGTAGGCCCTGTGGCGAGGGAGCTTGCTCCCGCTGGGTTGCACTGTAGGAGCTGCCGAAGGCTGCGATCTTTTGATCTTTCGCTTGAGATTCAAATGTCTGGGGAAAGATCGCAGCCTCGCTTCGCTCGACAGCTCCTACAGTGCAGCCCAGCGACATCTACTGTCAGTACGACATTCGGCTCAAGCCGGATTGGAAACAGCCAGCTTGAGCCCAAACGCGACAAAAACACCGCCCGTGAGCCGATCAAGGGCCTTCAGGGCCGCCGGGCGTTTCAGGAAATTGCTCAGTGGCACCGTCGCCGCCACCAGAATGCCGAACCAGGCCAACGTCAACAGCACATGTAACGCCGCAAGGAAGAAGGAGTAACTGGCCACGCTCGCGCCACTCGGGACAAACTGAGGCAGGAACGTGATGTAGAAGACACCTATCTTGGGGTTCAGCAGGTTCGTCAATAAACCGCGGATAAAGGCGTCACGCGCAGACGCGGCCACGCGCTCGCTCCCCTGCCCTTGCAGCGTTGTCCTGGGCCGCAGCAGCAGTTTGGCGCCCAACCAGACGAGATAAGCTGCACCGACAATTTTCAGCGCAAGGTAAGCCCACTCCGCAGCGTGCAACAAGGCCCCGAGCCGCAGTGTCACCGCGGCGCCCCACACCAGGCAGCCGAGCACGATACCGAGGGAAGCCATCGCCGCCGAACGTCGACCGCCAGTTGCGGTAGCGCGAAGCACCATGGCGGTGTCCACGCCGGGGGTCACCGTGAGCACTGACGCAGCGGCGATGAAGGCAAGCAGCAGGGATAAGTCGCTCATCTGGATGTCCATGGCAGTTGGAAGCCGGTCCGGCTACCCACTCTAATGAGCCACTTGGAGTCTGGTCAAACGTTCCGTGTATCCATCACACCGCCGCAGCCGCACCCACCCTTGAACGCCAGGCAAAAGCCAACCCCATCAACAGCCCCAGGCCAGCCACTGCCGCTCCGGCCAGGGAAATCGCGGGATACCCCAACCCCGCGTTGATCACCGCGCCGCCCAGCGCCGCGCCAATCGCGTTGCCTAAGTTGAAGGCACCGATATTCACTGCCGAGGCCAGGTTAGGCGCGTCCTTGGCGGCTTCCATCACGCGCATTTGCAAGGGCGGCACCAGGGCAAAACTGGCGATGCCCCAGATCAAGATGGCGACCGCTGCTGGCAGCGGCCAGCGCATCAATACGGTGAAGGCCAGCAAGACAAGAATCAGCACGCTCAGCGAAACGATCAAGGTGCGGTCTATCGAGCGATCCGCGGCCTTGCCGCCCCACATATTGCCCAACGTCAGCCCTACTCCGAACAGCACCAGCATGGCGGTGATGAAAGGGGTGGATGCACGAGTCTCGCTGCTCAGGATCGGGGCGATGTAAGTGAAGACGGTGAACATCGCACCTGAGCCAACGACGGTCAGGGCCAACGCTCCCAGCACCGGACCACGGCCCAATACGCGGATCTCAGCCAGCACACCGATGTTTTTCGGCGCAGGCACATTGGGCAGGGCAAACCACAACGCGGCCATCGCCACCACACCCAGGCCGGTAATCCCCCAGAATGCGCTGCGCCCGCCGACCAGTTCGCCAACCCAGGCGGCCAGCGGCACGCCGCCGATGGTCGCGAGGGTCAGGCCCATGAACATGGCCGCGACCGCGCCGGCACGCTTGTCCGGGGCGACCACGCTGGCGGCGACGATGGAACCCACGCCAAAGAACGCACCGTGGTTCAGTGAGGTCACCACCCTGGCGACCATCAGGCTGTAGTAATCGGTCGCCAGCGCTGACATCAGGTTACCCAGGGTGAAAATCGCCATGAGCCCGATCAGTAGATAGCGCCGGGGAATTCGTCCGGTGGTCAGGGTCATCAGCGGTGCGCCGAGCAATACGCCAAGGGCGTAAGCACTGACCAACAGGCCCGCGGCGGGAATCGAAACGCCGAGATCGGCAGCGATGCCCGGCAACATGCCCATGGGGGCGAACTCGGTTACGCCGATGCCAAAGGCACCCATGGCGAGTGCGACAAGTGGTGGATTGATACGCATTGGAAGGCTCCTCATCTATGCCGCAGATGCTACGATCCAGCCTTCCCTGGCGGTAGATGGCTTTTTTGGCAATCACCTTTGCGTAAGGAGCACAAATGGACTTCAACGGTAGGTCAGGTGAAATGGCCATGTTCGTCACGGTGGCGCAGGAAGGCAGCTTGTCGGCCGCCGCACGCGCATTGGGACTGACCCCGTCGGCGGTCAGTCGCGTCATCGCCCGTACCGAACAACGCCTTGGCACCCGCCTGCTGCTGCGCACCACGCGAGCGATCACCTTCACCGCCGAGGGCGAGGCTTACCTGCGCGGCGCCCGGCGAATCCTCGCCGACATGGCCGAGGTCGAAGAAGCCGTCGCCGACCAGGGCGTGCCCAAGGGCCGTTTGCGGGTCAGCGCCGCCCTGGGTCATGGGCGGCAGACCATTGTTCCTCTGGTGGCAGCCTTCAGCGCCCGTTACCCGAATATCGTTGTCGACCTCACCCTGGGCGATGAAGTGGTCGACATTCTCGGCGGCCAGGCCGACGTGGCGGTACGCTTTGGCCATCTGCCCGACAGCCCGCTGACCGCGCGCAAGATCGGCGACACCGGTCAGGTGGTGGTGGCTTCGCCCGAATACCTTGAGCGCCATGGCACACCCCGGGAACCGGAAGACTTGCTCCGGCACAACTGCCTGCGCTTCAACTTCCGGCGTGCCGAACCCAACTGGCCGTTCACCCGCGACGGCAGAGCGTTTTCCTTGAAGGTCAGCGGCAACATCGAATGCAGCAGTGGTGAGGCACTGGCACAACTCGCACGGGTAGGTGCTGGCATCGCGCGTATCGGCGATTTCACCGTGAGCGAGGACCTGCAGCGCGGCGACCTGATACCGCTGCTGGAAGAATGGAACCCTGGAGACCGGGAGCCGATCCATGCGGTGTTCGTCGGTGGCTCGGCGATGCCGGCGCGGGTACGCGTGTTCGTGGACTTTCTGCTGGAGCATCATCGGATGTGAACAGCCGCCCCTCCTAGAACAGGTGCGAAACATCCTCCCCCGCTTCAAGCCCACGGTAATAATCAATCTTGACTTGCAATGCAGCCACGGCGTTTTGCATGGCAACCACTTCGGCTTGTACCTCCTGCAAATGGCTTTCCAGCATCTGGCGGCGTTGGGCAACGGTGGAATCCCCGGCGCTGCGCAGCTGGGCGAATATCTGCATTTTGCCGATGGTCATGTGAGTGGTGCGTAGACGCAGCAGAAAATCAAGCCACGCCATATCCGTCGGTGCATAGAGCCGTTGCCCGCCGGCCGCTCGGGCGACCGGTGCCAACAGACCGATGCGTTCGTAATAGCGCAGGGTATACGCCGTGAGGCCGGTACGCTTGGCGACCTGATTAATCGTCTGGTAGGCGTTCATAAGCACTGTCCTTGGCCATCGGTGTTGGTCATGCAGGGGGCCCGTTCACTGGGGACGCGCGGCGATCTTGATGCCTCGTTTGGCGAACACTTCCCGCGCTGCGCTAATGCCATTCAACGCGCTTGGAAAGCCAGCATATACCGCCATCTGGATGATGATTTCAACGATTTCCTCAGGTTGACAACCGACATTCAAGGCTCCCTCTATGTGCACCTTGAGTTGAGGTTGCGCGTTCCCCAACGCGGTGAGGGCCGAGATGGTTGCCAGCTCGCGTGTGCAAAGCGCGACGCCAGACCTGGAAAACACATCACCGTAGGCGAAATCGACTATCCACTCACCCAGCTCAGGCGAAATGTCACTCAGCGAGTTCACCACGGTGTTGCCGGTGGCTCCGGTGATTTTTTCCAGGGTCTCCGTGCCCTTTGCTCGTCGATTATCCGGCTCGGTTGCCGGCGCTACAGTTACGCACGCTGAAAGCACGAGCCCGGTTGCAACGCTAAGTTTTTTAAATGTCATGGCCTGTCTCCTTGTTTAAGCCGCACAACGGAACGGGCCGTTTTGGCGGTGCAACAAGGAGGCTATTGGTTAGAGCGCGCTCTAAGTCAAGCGCCTGGTGCTAGGGGACTGTTGTTAAAAAAACGCGGCGACAGTCCAGCTGCTAAGCTCAGTTTTGCTCCAGACCCTACCCACAATAATGTCTAAACGAAGGTAAGGCAGCATGACCACGGCTCAGCCCCCGGCAACTTCAAAATCCGCGAAATGGCGCTTCAAGCTAGGCATCGCCATCCTTTGTCTGATGCTCTCGCTGTGGTTGTTGGTGCCGCTGGCAGCGGCTGCGGATGTACCCCGCTCCACCATCGCGGCGATCACCGGCGCACTGTTCATCATCAACAAGGTGTTGTTGCTGCTGGTCATCGCGGTGATGGGCAAGGCGGGTTTCCAGGAGCTCAAGCAACATGTGTTCGGCTACGTGTCGGGCCTTGTGCCCAGTGCCGATCTGGAGGTCAGCGTTACCCGCCACCGTATTGGCTTGGTGATGTTCTGCTTGCCCTTGGTGTGCTCCTTTCTCGAACCCTATGTCGACGCTTTCGCACCCGGCCTGCGTCCCAATAGCTGGGCATTGCAACTGCTTGGCGCTGCACTGTTGGTGAGCAGCTTCTTCGTCCTGGGTGGCAATTTCTGGGAGAAATTGCGCGCGCTGTTTATCCGCACCGCCCGGGTCACGACCGCCGCCCCGGGCTGAACCTACGCCCGGATCGCCTCCCCCCGGCGCTCTGTCAGCTGTTCTTGAAATGCCATGACTCGCAGGTACCGACATGCCCGGAACACAGACTCCGCCCGTTTCCTTCGAGCCTGAACGCCAGACTGAACCGCCGCCTGAACAGCCTGGGCCAGCCAATCCACTGCGGCGCATTGCGCTAGGCGTTGCGATTCTGATCGCCGTGCTGTTCACCCTCTCCATCTTCATGGAGCGACGAACGCCCTCGACGTCACAAGCCGTGGTGCAAGCTTATGTGGTCGAAATGGCTGCCGAGGTGGGGGGCCGTGTGACAGAAATCGCGGTGCTCGACAATGCCCGGGTGAAGGCCGGCCAGGTGCTGTTTCGTATCGACCCGCAACCCTACAAGCTTGTCGTCAACGAGGCTGAGGCGCGACTGGAGGAAACCGGCCAAACCTTGGGTGCCAGTACTGCCTCGGTGGATGCCGCCCAGGCACAGCTGGTGTCGGCGCGGGCGCAGCGCGACAACATACGCGAGCAAGCCCGGCGGGTGAATCAATTGGTCGAGCGCGGTGTGTTCGCCCCCGCCCGCCAGGATGAATCCAAAGCCTCGCTGAGCTCCGCCGAAGCGGCCGTGAGCAAAGCCCAAGCCGACCTGGAACGGGCACGCCAGCAACTGGGGCCCAAAGGCAACGACAACCCGCAATTCAAGCAAGCCCTGGCCGCGCTGGAAAAAGCCCGGCTGGATCTGGTGCGTACCGAAGTCATTGCACCCGCCGATGGCGTGATCACCAACCTGCAGCTCGCCATTGGCCAGGTCATCAGCGCTGGCCAACCGGCACTGACCTTCATCGACAGGGGCACGGTATGGGTGTCTGCGGCCTTCAAGGAAAACAGCCTGGAGCATGTGCAGGCTGACGACCCGGCGGAACTGGTGTTCGATGTCTTGCCGGGCCGGGTATTCAAGGGACACGTCGAAAGCGTTGGCTGGGGTGTCGCACAACAAGATAGCAGCAACGCCGCACTGCCCTCCGTGCGCAACCAGAGTGGTTGGGTGCGCGACCCGCAACGCTTTCCCGTACGCCTGATCGTGGAGGAACCGCACCCGATCGGCCCACGTTACGGCTCGCAGGTAAGCGTGGTGATCTATACCGATGACAACCCCATGACGAACGCGCTGGGGGCATTGATGACACGCCTGGGCGCCTGGCTGAACTATGTCAATTGACGGGTCAATTGATGGGCAAGCTGCGCTGGAACTGCTGAGGATCAAACGCCAGGGATTGCGCGTCGCCCTGGCCGTGACCGTGGGCTTGTGCACGGGTCTGGTCCTGGGTGACATCCTGCCCTTTCTCGCGCCCTTGTTTGCCACCCAGTTCCTCTTGGCCAGCCGCCGCGCGCCCGCATTATCCCAGGGGTTGATCACGCTGCTGGTGAGTCTGCTGACCGGCGCGCTGCTGGTGGGTATGACCGGCATGTTCGGGGAGCGGCCTTGGGTGCTCCTGCCGTCGCTGTGGCTGGTTTATTTCGCCTGCTTTACCGCCCAAGGCCGACAACTGGGCGGCGCGGGACCGGCGCTGATGCTGGTGATTGCCATTGTGGTGCCGATGCTCGATACCGTGCAGCGCGATCTGGGCGAGTCCATCGTGCTCGTTCTGGTCAAGGCGGTCAGCCTGGGTTTGCTACTGACCTGGGGCGCCCATGCGCTGCTGCCCGACCCTGCGGGTGAACAGGCCGACCCGCAACGCGCTCAGCCGCGCGAGCTGACGCTGGTGATTCGCCAGGCCATGGCCAGCGCGGCGATTTTGCTGGCCATGATTGCGCTGTGCCTGAGCGATCCACGATTGGCCACAGCGATGGTCGTGCCCATCACGGTGGCCTCGTTGCTCAGCCAGCTCTCTCTGGACATGAGCAGCCGCAGCGCCCTCGGGCTGGTGATGGTCAATCTGCTGGGTGGGGTCGTGGCTTCCTTGGCCTTTACGCTGTTCGAACTGCGGCCGACCTTGTGGCTGGTGGCGCTGATCCTGCTGCTGGTCAGCCTGCTGTTTGCCGGCAAAGCCGCCGTGGGTAACACCGCTGGCAAGGTATTCGGCGCAGGGCTCATGACGTTCCTCATCCTGTTCGGGCTCGGTGTATCACCGTTGCCGACAGAAACGCCCCAGCTGTTTTCCACCCGTATCGCCTACGTGCTGTTTGCGGTTATCTATGCCATTGGCCTGGCCGCGCTGCTGTGGCCCAGCGCGCGCGTGCAGCGGCCCATCGCAGCCACCAGGTCCGGCGGGTAAAACCTTCACTCATGGGTCGCGGACATATCGTCGACCGGCTGGACGTGCCGGTTCGGTGTGCTTCGCTGACTCAGCGAAGCATCAAGAGGAATATCGAGGGTAAAGGTTGCGCCCTGTCCGGCCCCGTCGCTGTGCACGGTCAAGCTGCCACCCATTTCCTGCGCGGCCAGCGCGCAGCTGTGCAGGCCGAAACCGTGACCGTCTTTGCGAGTCGTGAAGCCATGGGAAAAAATACGCTTGAGGTGCTCAGGCTCAATCCCACTGCCGTTGTCGGCCACCGTGATGCGCAATGCTCCGTCAGCGAGGAACGCGCTGAACGTGACGCATGGGCTGCGATCGACCACGCTGTCCAACGCCTGCTTGGCATTGTTGATCAGGTTCACCAGAATCAGCAGCACCCGATGCCGGTCCAACGGCAGCAGGGGCAAGTCGGCAAGGTCCTTGACCACCGTCACCTCCCGGCGCGCCAGTAGTCCCGCACTCATGCGCAAGGCATCGTCGATCAGCGCTGCGACTGGCACTGTCTCGACAATACTGACGGCGACGGCATAGGACTGCTGGGCCGCGACAATGGTTTTGATGTGGTCAATGCCCTTGGTGAGTTGCCCGAGCTCTTCGATGATGCCCTCTTGCTCTTCCGTCACCACCTTTGCCAGCTTGAGCAGGTAATCGGGCAGCATCTTTCCCTTGTGGTCGTTGGTGAGAAAATCGCTCAGGTCATGGACGTGTTCGCTCATCAATTGAGCCACCTTGCCCAGCCCCTGGGCCTTGGAGGAGCGCATCTGACTGCTGACCAGTTCTGCCGATACGTTCACGCTGTTGAGGACATTGCCGACGTTGTGCAGCACAGTCGTGGCGATTTCAGCCATGCCCGCCTGGCGGGATTTTGCATGCAGTTCGGTTTGCACCTGGCTCATGCGTAGCGCCGCGCGCACACGGGCCTTGAGCTCCAGCGGCGAAAAGGGTTTGGCGATGTAGTCATCGGCGCCACTCTCCAGCCCGGAGACGCACGCCTCGCTACCACCGCGGGCGGTCACCAGGATCACGGGTAAATGGGCAAAACCGGCGCTGGCCTTGATCCGTGCTGTCAGGCCAAAGCCGTCAAGCTTCGGCATCATCACGTCCGAAACCACGACATCGATGGCTCGAAGCTGCAGCAGTGCCCAGGCCTGCTCTCCATCCGTTGCGGTGGCGACCGTATAGTCGTCGTGCAACAGTTCGCTGAGATAGCTGAGCATTTCCGGGCTGTCGTCGACCACCAGTACTTTGGATCGCAAGGCATGTTCCGGATGCTGCTCGTCGTCTGTGCCTGGCGTCGATGCGCGGTCGTTGCGACTGCCCTGGCGGCCGTCGTCAAAACGCAGGTGGCGCTGCTCTACTGTGCTGGTTGTGCTTGGCGACGATCGCTCGTGCATATGGCTGGCTTCGGTCGGCACAGTGTGTTGCTCAGCCCCCAGCGGCAGCCGGACAAAGAAACGCGAACCTCGTCCGGGCTCGCTGTTGACGCCGACTTCGCCCCCCATCAGTTCGGCCAGGTCCTTGACCAGGGCCAGGCCAATGCCTGTGCCGCTGTAATGGCGCGTGGCGGAATTGTCGATCTGGGAAAACCGCTGGAACAGCAGCGGCAGTTTGTCGGGCGCAATGCCAATCCCCGAGTCTTGCACCGCGAGTTCGAATCGCTCGCCATCCATTGGCGTCACGGCCAGGTGCACGGTGCCGCCGGCGGGCGTGAACTTGATGGCATTGCTGACCAGGTTGAGCAGAATCTTCTCGAAGTGTCGGGGATCCAGGAACACCGTGCCGAGCGCGGGATCGATGCTGGCGGTCAACGTGCAGCCCTTGCCCTCGGCCACCATGGCGGCATCCTCGGCCAGCACACCCACCACCGTGTTCAAGTCAATGGGCGTTGGACACAGTTCAAACTTGCCCGCTTCGGCCTTGGAGAAATCGAGGATGTCATTCACCCGGTTCATCAAGCGCAGCGCATTGCGTTGGGCGCGTTCGATTTGCACCCGCCAGTCCACTGGCGGGGTGGTCGCTGCCGAAAGCTGCTCCAGCGGGGCGAGAATGCGGGTCAGCGGAGTGCGCAGTTCGTGGCTGACCGTGGCGACGAAATCGCTCTTTGCCTGGTTAGCGGTCTCGGCGTGGTTGCGCGCCTGAATGAGTTCGACGGCTTGCGCCTCCAGCACTTCGGTTTGTTGGTGCAGCGTGTCGGTCCGTTCGGCGACCATTCTTTCCAAAGAGGCCTGGACTTGCTGTCGTTCGGCCTCGGCCTCGGCCTCCAGCACGCGAATGCGCAGGGCATTCTCCTGGAACACCCGTACGGCGCGGGTCATGATGCCGATCTCGTCGCCGCGTCCGGCGCTGGCGATCTCGGCGTTCAGGTCACCGGCGGCAAGCCGGCGCATGACCGAGGCCAGGGCCACGATGGGCTGCGCGACAAATCGCGACGTGCTCCAGGCGATGGCGCCGGCCAGCAGAATGGCGACGGTGCCCGCAAGTATCGTCGCAAGCATGCTGCGATCATTGTGGATCACGGCGTCGGAGCGCGCTTGGCCTGCGAAGCGCGCCACCAACAGGCCGGCGCTCCGTGCCTCGTTGCGAACCTGATCGCGCGCGCCGCCCAGGGCATTGCTCGCCTGATGGAACCTGGCGAATGCCGCCCGGTAACCGGCAATCTGATCGCTGACCGTCAGGGGCGTAGCCTTGGCCTGCAGCCCCACGGACGAAGGGAGAACCCGAGAGAGGCGGGAAAGCTCGTCCAGAATGGCGCCGACCGAACTAGCGATCTCGGCCGACGGTGACAGGCGGAACGACAAGGTCTGCGCCTCCAGGGTGGCGCCCCGCTCGGCGAAACGCTTGGACAACGCGGCGGCATTGTGCAGCAAACCGGTGGCTGCCTGAATGTCGCTTGCGTCATGGGCGACCTGCCCCTCCACGTCAGCCAGCATTGTCTCGAGGCGCTCAACCACATCCCCGACGACAGCGAGATGCCGCAAAGCCTCGTCCCCCTGGAGCTTGGGCGCTTCGCCAAGATGCTCGACCGCCCGGCTGGCAGCAGCGAGCGCCGTCGCCAACTGCTCCAGGGTCTCTCGCTCCTGTGGCGCCCCCATCAGTTCGCGCAGTTGTTCGACCACGGGCTGGAGTGCCGCGCCGGCACTGCGCGCCGCAGTGGCGGCCGCCCCGTCACCGGTCACCAGCACCCTGGCCACATTGGCGGTGATGATCCGTTCGCCGTTGCGCAGGGTGTCCAGGATGCGATGGGCACTTTCAATATTGCCCGCCTGCGCCGCGTGCTCAACGGCGCGGGACTCGACTCCCTTCAACCCATCGGCGATGCCCTGTTCGACCAAGAGTGTCGCCTCTCGCATCCGGCCGTAGTGGGCTGTCATGTTTTCCGTCTCACCCTCCATGGCCAGGCTCGCCGCCCGCAAGGTGGCGATCGCCGCGGCGAGCCGTTCCAGACTGCCCTTGAGCGATTGCGCCTCGGCCACCGGAATGGCGGAAAGACCGGCGATAGCCGCCGCCACCATGCCTTCGGCCTGGGACAGGCTTTCCTGGTCGCGGGTGGCAATGAAGTTTTCCACCCGTCCGGTGGCCCCGTTGACCGAGGCCAGGATTTCCGCGGAATGGCTGGCGGAATCCACCGCACGTACCATGCCGCGCAGGCCGTAGAGGTTCACCAGCGACACCGCCAGCATCAGGAACACCAGCGCGGCGACCGCCAGGCCAATCCTGACGGCAATGGGCCTGTCTGTGGCGAGTTGGAATGTCACCATGGCCCCTCCCCGCTTCCCGCGCGCCACTACTGTTTGGTAACTTCCGGCAAAGGCGTGGGCGACGCCTTATTGTTGATGGCCGCGTCGATCATTGCCGCGACGGAAGCCTGGCTGTAGAAAGGATTGGCGGCGCCGCCCACCGGCATCGTGGCGAGCCAGCCGTCCAGGGCTTTCCCATCGATACGCACCAACGGCACCTCGACGAACTTAGGCACCTGCTTGCCCGCCAGGATCTGCTGGGCCCCCCAGAAACCCACCTGGGAAACGCTCGGAGAAGCGGAGACAGAGACGGTCTCGTAACCAGTGGCATCGCGTTCCTGTATCCACAGGGCGAGTTCATCCTGGCGGTTCCCCATCACGATGATCGGCAATGGACGCCCCGCCGCCTTGAACGCCATGGCCGCGCCATAACCGTCGCCCCCTTGAGTCGCGACGGCATCAATGCCGGGCAGCGACGGCAGCGCCAGCGCCACCTCCTTGCGTGCCACGGAAGCCGTCCAGTTCCCGTACACCGTCTTGGCGAATTTCAGGCCTGGGTAGTCGCCAGCGGCCTTGCGAATGCCGTCGCTGATATTCTTATCGGTGGCATCGCCGGCAATGCCGCGAATCTCCAACAGCGTTCCGTTCCCCTTGAGGCGCTCGGCGATGTAATCGATTTCCACGCGGCCCATGGCAGACCAGTTGTAGTCCACGGTATAGACACAGCTTTCGGTGACCAGGCTGGCCATCACGACCACTACGATGCCGGCGTTGCACGCGTCGCGGATCACCCCATTGAGGGCCGTGTCGGACGCGGCCAGGATAACGATGGCGTTGGTGCCCTTGACGATCAAGTCCTGGATATGGGCCGCTTGTTCCGATGCGGAGTTATTGGCGCTGACCACCGGAGCCTCCCGGATCAAGCCATCCTTCTGCGCCTGGGCCGCGATCTCCTGCCAGTTGCGCACCATGACTTTGCGGAAATCGCTTCCCGCGTAGGAGTTGCTGAAGGCAATGCTATAGCTTGCGGTCGGGCCGCCGGCGATACCGCCCTCGGCCGCTTGGGCTGGAGGGGTGGCAACCATCGCCAGCCCGGCCACGCAGCCGGCGAGGCGCCACACGATTTGGGATACCAAGCCGCTCATTCGGCCACTCCCGAAGAGAACCGAGCAGGAAAAAACAGGCACATACAGACTCCTTTCTTGGGCGGCCGATAATTGAAACCAGTACATTGCTGCAGTGGCAATGAGCATAGTCTCAACATGCCCGCTCCGCGCGGCCATGGAGAATTTCAGCCAACTGAGCGATCCATAAGAGCTCACAGTGGCTGCTGCACCGGCGGGTCTCCATCTCAACAGCTCCACGCGGAGCAATTGCTTTACCACCATCCCGCCACCCAATGGCGAAGAATATGTCGCAACCCTTGTTACTCAGGACGTCGAGCAGCGTCGACATTGCGTCGATTGAAGGCGCCGATCATCGGCGTACCGTGAGCACGCATGATCGGCTCGATACGGCGATGCAATGCGTGGTAGCGATAGAACGGCACCCGTGGGAACAGGTGGTGCACGGAGTGCAGGTTCTGGCCGAGCCAGAACCACTCCAACGGTTTGATCCATCCGGGCATGATCAGGCTGTTGGTGTTCCGGTAACGCGTGGACTCCTGGTAGGGCACGTGGGGGCGATAGGCGAACCAGTACGCGACGAAGTACCCACCGGCCAAGTAGCCGAACACCAGTAGCACCCAGGTATGTTCTCGCTCAATGAGCGCAATGAGCGCGGCACGCCAGCCGATCGCGAACAGCACCTCTGCAATGTAGGTTGCCTTCACCCGCCGTGGAGCGGTCGGCCAATAGTCGCGGAACAAGAAGGTGTTCTGGACCCACAGGAAACGAAATCCGCACGCCAGGAACGCGAGAAATCCACCGCTCATGCCATTAACGACGTAGTCCGGATCCTTGTCCGGCTGGTTGGTGAAACGATGGTGGGTGAAATGCTCGACCTTGTGAGTAGAGAACGGCACTATCATCAAAGGCGCGACCAGGTACCCACAAAGATCATTGAGCCACTGCAGTCGATGATGAGCACCATGAATATTGCCGTGCACGGCCTCATGCAGGGGTGTATAGGACATGTAGGTGACAACGGCATAGATCAGTGTCGCCGTTGGCAGGGATAACTGGCCTGTCGCGAACAGATAAAAATCGCCGATAAGCGATGTCCACACCAGTAGCATCAGTGCCATCGTCGGCCAGGCCAGTTCAGTGGTGTATTCGCGTGCCGTGGCAACGGCTTTTTTATTCAGCGCGTCGAGATCCTGATCCATGGTCGCCCTCCCGGGACGTTCTTATTGTTGGTGGGTTGCGCAACCTTAGTCGGTAGTCATGTACCCTTAGTAGGACCTGGGACGCCTATTGCCATGCATTTCTGGCCAGGCGGTATCACACCGTTGTCTTAGAAGTTTTCGGCATGGGCATACCAAAGCACGCGATCTTCAAGCACCCCGTGGCCATCAGTCAGGTGATGGTGAATTTCGCTGCGCGCTATGGCGTCGATGCGCAGACCTGCCTGCTGGGCACCGGCATCATCGAAGCGCAGCTGCGGGACGCGGACGCCCTGATCGCACGCGAGCAGGAGATGCGCCTGATCGAAAACCTGATGCTGGCTTTGCCGAACATTCCCGCGTTGAGCTTCGAGCTTGGCCTGCGGTACAACGTGGCGACTTTCGGCCTTTGGGGGTTTGCGCTGCGAACCAGCCGCAATGTGCGCGAGGCCGTTCAGTGCGCCCTGCGCTACCTGCCGCTGAGCACGGCGTATTGCCGGTTGGAGATATTCTGCGATCAGCATGAATACGGCACGAGCGTCGACGCCTCGGCGATCCCGCACCACCTGCGGCAATTCCTGCTGGAACGAGACATGGCGACCAGCATTCGCCTGTTCGACGAGCTCGCGTTGTCGGGATTGCGCCTGCTACGGCTCGAATTTCAAGGCAGCCCGCCGGCGCACGCGGACCGAATCGAAGCACTGAGCGGCATCGCGCCGCACTATGGCTGTTCGCGCAACGCCATCGTGCTGCGTCGGCAAGATGCGGAGTTGCCGCTGC
Organism: Pseudomonas sp. CG7; assembly: GCF_023701885.1. Classification (NCBI taxonomy): domain Bacteria; kingdom Pseudomonadati; phylum Pseudomonadota; class Gammaproteobacteria; order Pseudomonadales; family Pseudomonadaceae; genus Pseudomonas; species Pseudomonas sp. CG7. The sequence goes on from NZ_JABAEE010000001.1 coordinate 166,224, forward strand.
CGATGTACGACGCACATCTGGTCCGGTTATTGGAAGAGCAGTGCCGAGCGCAACTGGAGAGACGGCAAGTCGGCGGCGTCACCGGCCAGGTCCGACAACTTCTGTTGGGGGCAACGGGACTGGCAGCTTCCCTTGAAGAGGTTGCCAATCAGCTGGCGATGGCGCCGCGCAGCCTGCATCGCAGGCTGACAGAGGAAGGCACTACTTTGCGCAAACTCGTCGAGGCGGAGCGTAAACAACTCGCCGGGCAACTGTTGGAAAATACCGAGATGAAGCTGGAGGACCTAGCGTTTCAGCTTGGCTACGCTGATGCTACAGCCTTCGCGCGTGCGTTCCGGCGCTGGTTTGGACAGTCGCCGAACGCGTATCGGAAAGTCTCAACGCGGTGAGCGCGCCTAAAAGACCGGGAGGCAACAGGTGCCACCCAGTCGTTCAGTTACCGTAACGCGGCAGCCCATCAGAAGCGGTAGCTGACCGCAGCACCCAGCCCGTTCGCGCTGTTCTGATACTTGGAACGGTAGGCACCCCGGGTCGCTGAGGTGTGGTTGACCTGCACGCTCTCCTCCTGCAGATAAGAATAGGCGACGTCGACCGTGACATCTTCCACCGGTGTCCAACCAGCACCGAAGCTGATTACCGTGCGGTCACCTGTGGGAATACGCGGTCCGCGATTGGTGTTATTGGCGGGCGACTGGTCGACCGACAAACCTGCGCGAAGCACCCATTGGTTGTTCAACCGATACGCCGCACCGATGGCGTGAGCCCAGGTATCGTGCCAATTCTGCTCTTCGGTAATGGTGCCGAGCGAGCCGCTGAGCAAAGGAGGCAATCCCGAGTTCTCGATGGTCAGTTCCTTGAAGCGACTCCAACGCGTCCAGGTACTCCCCGCATACAGGGTCCAATCAGCGTTGAGCTGATAAGTCACCGAGAAGTCCACCGATTCCGGGGTATCCACATCCAGCGAAGCGTCATAGCTCTCGCCACTGACGCCCAGCACACTGAAGATTCCGTTGGTGACCTTGGTCTTGGCGTCCAAGTGGTAACTGACCTTGGAATGGTAGGTCATCCCCAAACGGGGTCGGTCGGTAGCCTGCACCAGGATCCCGGCGTTGAAACCGAGGGCCGTGTCGTCGCCAGTGCTTTTGAGTTTTCCATCGTTGCGGCCAGGGCTCAGGGGATTGGGCACCATTCCCGATATTTCACCGCTGATGCGGTTGAGGGTGGGACCGAAGCCAATCGAGACTTTGTCGTTAAAGGCATAGCTGACAGTGGGCTGGAACGTAAGGGTCGTGACCTCGCTTTTGTTGGCGTAATAACGCCCGGCAAAACCGCTGCCATAATCGGTAATCAGGCCGAAAGGAACATAAAAACCAACACCGAACGCCCAGTGCTCATCAATGGGCTTGACGTAGTAACCCATTGGCACCGTGGTCACTGGCACCATATCGCCGTCCTCTTGGCCACCGAAAGTGCTGCTGGTTTGGCTTATGTCGGACTTCGCGACAAGCATCGCCGCGCCAACGCTCACCTCCTCTCTCTTCAATCGAGACATGCCTGCCGGATTGCCGAAAACGGTGCTCGCATCTTCAGCAGAGGACGAACGACCGGCAAACCCCGATCCCATCCCGCTGATGCTTTGTTCATTAAGAGCGAATCCGCTGGCAAGCACATGAGAAGTTGCGAGCAGAGCGGCGAGGCCCAGTGGGGTCTTGAGCATTATTTTTTTCATTATTTGAACTCTTGAAACAGCAGCTGAGGTGGATGGAGCTCGTGAAGAATTGCTGCAGCAACTGGGCAAAGCTGGGCATATCAGCGCTCTCTGAACGGGCTGACAGTGACCCCCGTAGAGGCCTGCCCTGGAAAAACCGGAAGCCTGCCGCGGCGCTGGTTCATGGCGATCTCTCGAGACAGACGCGTCATACTTATTCATGTGACCATTTGTGTCAATAGTCACAACCCGGACAAATAAAGGGGCTGATGCGGCATTGCGCCGGCAGGGTACGCGTTTATCGGAATAGGGCTGCGCAGAAGGGGTTCGGAGGCAATTCAGAAGCGTTGACGACTCAAGACAGCACTGAAAGCGAAGGCGGCGCCCTTGAACACGCATACAAGGTGGTCCTGGTTTTCAGCGCCCTGTTTAAACCCAATCGCCCACGGCGGAAGGTGACATCAAACTGCCTGTACATTTTTTGAGCGCCCGTTAAAACGCGCTGCCTGCCTGGCATCAGCGCGGTTATCCACAGACATACTCACGGATTTCTTGGATAACTAGGTCGCCGTTATCACACCGCTTCTCAGAAATCGGCGTGGCTGAGAAGCAGGATCAGAGGTGCAGCGCGGGCCTGGCCTGGGCATTGCCATGGGCAGAAGGAACCCGGACCCGCAACGCAATCAGCAACGCGGCCAACAGCATCAGTACAGCCGCCGCCACGAATACGCCGACGCTGCCGCCGAGGCTGAACATCGCACCGCCAGCAGCGGCGCCTGTTGCGATGGCCGACTGTACAGATGCCACCACCATGCCACCGGCGCTTTCCGCCTGATCGGGTACCGCGCTGGCGACCCAGTTCGACCATGCCACCGGCACACCACCAAAGGCCAAGCCCCAGATCGCCAACAGCACCGCCTGCCCCGGCACCGAGGCCGGCAACAAAACCAGCGCCAGTGCTGCAACGCCCACCAACGTCGGCATGAACACCAGGGTGGCCAGCGGGCGGCGCTCAAGCAGCCATCCGGGTAACAACGTGCCGCCAAAGTTCGCCACACCGAAACCCAGCAGCATCAGCGACACCCCTTGCGGGCCGATGCCAGTGGTCCCTTCGAGGAACGGCCGGACATAGGTGAACATCGCGAAGTGGCCGCTGTGCACCAGCACACAACCGAACATGCCCATGGCGATGCCCGGGCGCTGCAGCACTTCCAATACAGTGCGCAGGCGTGCCGGCCGGCGCGGCGCAAGGCGTGGCAGCGTGAACGACTGGAAAGCCAGGGTCACCACGCCGACTGCCGCCGCTGCAAAGAACGCGCTACGCCAGCCATATAGCCCGCCCAGGTAGCTGCCCAATGGGACCGCAACCACCGTCCCGACGGCAATGCCGCTGAAAATGATCGAGAGCGCCCGGGGCAACAAAGCACCCGGCACCAAGCGCATCGCCACCGCTGCCGCCATGCTCCAGAACCCGCCAAGGGCGATACCCAGCAAGATACGCATGACCAGCAGCACCGCGAGACTGGAGGAAACGGCGACCAGTAGATTGGAGGCAATCATCAACGTGGAAAACCCCAGCAGCACCCAGCGGCGGTCGATACTGCGGGTAAGGCCTGGCACCAGCAGGCCAGCGAACAGTGCGACCACTGCAGTGACCGTTACCGCTTGGCCAGCCAACGCTTCGGACACACCCAGGTCGGTCGCCATGGGCGTCAACAGGCTGGCCGGAAGGTACTCTGCGGTCAGCAATCCAAACACGCCCATTGCCAACGAAAATACGGCCATCCATGCGGGTGTCGCAGGTTCAACATCCACCCCGGCGCCGAGATGGCTGTCGGATACGGCATTACAAACACAGTCAGTCATTGCTCGGGTCTCCCAATTCTCATTGCGAGTCGCAGTCTAGGCGTGCAAATCTGGATGATCTATGATCAAGAACCTCTATTTTTTGACTGAAACACCTGAATAATGCCTACCGATCAGTTTGCCCTTTCCTCGGAACTCATCAATGAGCTGTTGCGCGGCATGCGCCTGCGTGGCGTCGAATACCGGCGTATTCAAGCCGGTCCAACCTTTGGCCTGGGCTTCGCTGCCAAACCCGGGCATGCCTGGTTCCACTTCCTGGCGGTCGGCAATGCGGTGCTGCGGATGGAAGACGGGGCAACCTATGCACTGTCTGCTGGAAACGCCGTATTCATCTCCCAGGGTGCGGCCCATCAATTGCTTTCCCATCCGGATGTTCCTGTTCAAGACATCGACCGTCTGGACGGCGCCCCCCTCGGCGATACCGTGAGCGCGGTAGATGCCGGAACCGATGCCAGCCCCACGCCGCCCACCGTTTTGTTCAGTGGCTGCATGGAATTTGAACTGGGCAGCATCCATGGCCTTGGCAGGCTAATGCCGGGCCTGATGCTGATCGATGCCGGCGGCCAGCGTTACCCCGGGCTGGTGCCTATCCTGACCACCATGGAACGCGAGGTCAGCGCCGCACGTATCGGCTTCGCGGGCATACTTGCGCGATTGGCCGACGTGGTGGCCGCCATGGTCGTTCGCGGTTGGGTGGAGTGCGCCTGCGGTAATGCCTCTGGCCTGGTCGCCGCATTGCGCGATCCACGCTTGGCCAATGCACTCCTCGCGCTCCATCAACAACCGGGGCGCGACTGGACCGTTGCGCAGCTGGCGGAGCAATGCAATACCTCTCGCTCAGTCTTCGCTGACCGTTTCCAGATGACGATTGGCATGGCCCCGTTGCGCTACGTGACCGAGCTGCGAATGCGGCTGGCGAGCCAGTGGCTGACGCTCGAAAGGCTGCCGATTGAAGAGGTGGCGCAGCGCTTGGGCTATACCTCCCAGGCCGCTTTCAGTCGCGCATTCAAGCGCATTACGGGCAAGACGCCTGGATTGAGTCGTCAGTCGAGGCAGTCCGCTGTTTCCCCGCATCGGAACTAAGGGTGTGAGTGGTATTACATCCCTCAGCGCCTTTGGTAGTAGGCGCTATCGTACCATTGACGCTGTTGCTCAGCCCTCGCAATACTTCCCGCCGCAAAACAAGCCAGTCACAACAACAATAAAAATTACTGCAGGGGTGCCTAGATGCCCCCATAAAACAAGGAGTTGTTAAATGCTTGGCTACTATGCGCCATACAGCAAGGAATACATCACCACCCTGATGATCGTGACCACGCTGTTCTTTGCCTTACCCATCTTCCTCGCCCCGCTCCAATGGGCCCGGCTCATGCGCTGGACCGTCCCCGAACACGAACACCTGGCTATCTATTTCGGCCGTTGCCTCGGCGCGTTCATTCTAGTCGTTGAAATAGCAATGTTGCGTTCGGCCACCACCGGTACCAGTTTCAGTTATGCCTTCGATATTCTTTTCGTGGTCTTCACACTGATGTTTTTCGTGCATGTCTACGGCGCAATAAAAAAGATCCAGCCTATTACCGAAACACTGGAAATTGGTTTCTGGATGATCCTCTTCGTATTCAACATTCTGTTCTACCCCGCCACCAGTATCACGCTGTAAAGCTTCTTCGGACCGCGGCCGGAGGGTGCTTTCGATTCAACTGCAACGAGCGACTCCAGAATGCTGGCCGCTGGAGGGCTTTGACACATCAACCCAAGTCAAAGCATCCCGCCGGAAGATGACCGACCTCGGGTCTTGCATACAAATATCCCTGCATCAGCTCGATCCCCATGCCTAGAAGCGTCGAGCTTTCTTCACGGGTCTCGACACCTTCGGCGATGACCAGGATATCCAAGCGCCTGGCGACCAGGATGATGCCTTCGACGATCGCTTGCTTGGCCAAGTCTCGATCAATGCTTCGGGTCAGTGCCATGTCAATCTTCAGCACCTGCGGCTGGAACATGGCCAACAGGTTAAGGCCCGAATACCCCGCGCCAAAATCGTCGATGGCGGTAGTGAAACCCTGGCGTTCGTACTCCACAAAAATCGATTTGAGGTGATCAGGATCGACCACCTTCTCGCCTTCGGTCACTTCGAACATGAGTCTTTCTGGCGGGAAATGGGCCAGGCGCGCCGCTTCCAGGGTAGCCCGGATGCACGTCTCCGGCCGGTATACGGCGTTCGGGAGGAAGTTAATGCTCAGCAAGCAATCGGGAATGTCCAGCAGGCCCAGCCTTGCGGCTTCCTCGATGGCTTTCACCCGACAAGCCTGGTCGAATCGGTAGCGGTTGCTGTCGTTCACGAGCCCCAGGATGTAGCCAGCCGATTCACCATTGACGCCTCTGACCAACGCTTCATAAGCAAACGCAGCGTGTGTCCGGACATTGAAAATAGGCTGGAAGGCCATGGTGAAATCGAACCCCAGCGCCTCATGGTTGCGGCATTCGGCGCAGCCGAGCGATTGGAACGGAGGGCTTTTCGTCATGAGCAATATTCCGTGGCGGTCAAGATACATTCCTGCGGTTACCAGGAACTGTAGCCGACACCACCTGAGTCGGCGCGCCGGAAAGAACCGTATAAAGTATCCCCAGCGAATCCCAACGCAGCGCTGAGAGAAACGGCACGCTTGCTATCAGGACCAGGGGAATCGAGCGCAAGAAGTTGCCGGTTGTGGTGGCCAGCGGATCGGCGACAGTTTTGCCAAGCAGTGAGTAGATCCCTCATGCCACCCCCGATAACAGCATCGTGAATGCGCTAACGGGGTCCGGTGCGGCTGCGCCTGGCAGCAGCAGGCTGACCAAGCCATTCAGGTCGGCGTCAGCCCCGGTATTGCTTCGCTGATCATCCAGCTCAGCGTGTTCTTCACCATGGGTTGGGGCGTTACTGTTCAAAGAGAAGCTTCGCGGTGCTCAGCTTCTCGGTGCGCTGCTGGCATTGGTTGGGTTGGGAGGCATCATTTCTATCCAGCAAGGGGAGCACGCGATACTTGGCGTACCACATCTCGATACCGAACTTGATTTCAATTGCGATCATCATTTTGGGATTGGCAGTCGGCCTCTATCGTAAGTCCCCTGGCACAATCAATGCCGCCCCGGCTGCGCAGTCGGGTCAATGAATTGTTCACAGAAAGTCGCAGTGCTGCAGGCAGCCGCAGCATCTTGTCGATCATGCGTGAAGACGGTGAGCAACTGGGTCGGTTCAGGATGCGAGGAAGCTACTCAGTCCGGTGTCGGCGGAGCTGAACCCGAATAATCAATGTGCGGGTCGGCGGTATCAATCGTCTGGAGATCCCCGGCCGCTTCTCGGTGCACTTGCAAAAAAACGCTGGAGCTGACCGTTTAAAAAAAAGTTTCACGTATGCAATCCCGCTGGACCTTCCCTTCCACCCTCATGCTTTTTCATAGGCCGTCGATACCCTGCTAATTCAGACGTTCAAGGAATGACGACATGACCCTTTCAATCAATTCTGTATTTATCCGGCCATCACCCGCTCAGCTGAGCCAAACCAGCCAGCCATTGACCACCAAGACCCTCAATGAAGACTTGCTGAAAACCACGGTCAACATCAATCCGGCGGCAATTTACCATCCAATCAATGAAGCGCCCGCGCCGAGCCCGGAAACGGAATCGATCGAGAGCATGATCGCGCGCACCCAGTCGCCGGATTACCCGCAAATTGCCGAGGGGCACAAAAGCGCCCATCAATCGCTGAAACGCTCTTTCGAAGCGTTCCAATCAGCGTTGGCTTACACCGATCCGGATCTCGCCGACAAGAAATTTGGCTTCACCATCGAAGCGGATGGCAGCCTCAAGGTCCTCGACAGTTCACGCCAGCTCAGCGCTTCCGACATGGATCGTCTGAACGAGCTGCTGAATGAGTCCAGTGAATTGAAAGCGGCAGCGAGCAACTACCGCGACGCCTCCATCGCCCTGGTGGCCGCCGACGCTACGTGGGGTGGCAACTTTACGGGTGGGTACATTCTGAACAAGGACAACTTCGCGAACACCATCGATCTGGGTGCCCTATTCCTTAAAAAAGGGACAACCCCAAACGCAGATACCCTGAACGGCTTCTTCTCCTCCCAGTTGTGGAGCAAGGGCGAGCGGATGACGCATGAAACAGTTACCCAGATGCCCGTAGGCGCCAATAAGGTCGACGTGACGGTTTGACTGGCAAGCTCTTGGAACTCACGCTACTTCACAGCGAGGTCCTCGGACCGCAGCACCCATTACATACACCTTCCTTTGATGGAAGAATTTGTTTTGAAGTGAGAGACAGGAATAATTGAAGCTACGGGCCGCTTGTTCGCGGCATGTTGAAAGTGCTATCCAGCGGAGGCGCCATTGTAAGCACCGCCTCTACCGGGACTGATTTAAAGAATGACGGTAATAAGCAATACCCCGTTTATTCACCGCCCAGGTTTTTAATATCCTCAACCAGGCTATCGAGTGTCGGACGCATGATTAATGGATCAGGCGCACCTGCGGGCGCATCGAGCCCTATCCTGTTGTGCCAGAAAGTTGGCAAGCCGACTTTCTGCGTGCCAAACAGATCGTAAGCTGAGCCCGCTACGAATATGGCGTGAGCGGGCTCGACGCCCGCTATTTGCAGGGCGAGCCTGTAGGGTCGCGCATCGGGCTTGTAGAAGCCGGCCTGTTCAGAAGTGACAATGACGTCAAATGGCACGCCTAGAAGATCCGCTGCGATATGCCCCAACCGCTCCGAACAGTTGGTGACCACCCCGAGTTTGTAGTGCGGCGCCAACTCGGTGAGCACGCGTTTGGCCTCAGGCCAAGGTTGCAACTGCATCCAGCGCGCCTCCAGATTTTGCGCGGCTTCCTTGCCCAGTCCCACACTGATCGCAGCCTCCTCGACCAATGTTTCATAAGGTCGGTAGGCACCACAGCCATAGGTCGCCTTCAAATAAGCCATACGCCAGGTGCGCCCTATTTCATCGGAACCTGCCACGCAGTTCCATAGCGTCCATGAGTCCAGCAGAGCGGTGAGCAAATCGAACAGCACGAGCTTCACAGGAGTTTGCTGAAGATTGTTTTCAATCGAATTCATGACGAGTGCCCTTCTTGAAAGTATTCAAATTTCAGCCACTGCGGATATTTCCACCAAGGCCCCGTGATGGAGTGGACCACACGGAATGATCACCCTTGCGGGACGGTGCGGCCCCATTAGCGTTGCATACGCGAGGTTCACAGTCGGCCAGTCAGCAACATCAACGATGTATATTTGCACGCTGACCAAGTGACTAAGTGAAGCACCCGCTGCCTGAAGCACCGCTTCGACATTTGCCATTGCCTGAATAGCCTGGGCTTCTATTCCATCGGGGAATTCTTGTGCATCAGGTGGAAACGGCAACTGGCCGGAAATAAATAGAAGTTTTCCTGCCATGGCACCGTGTGAATAATGCCCACCGGGCACTGGCAGTTTCTCTGCTGTGATCAAGTTCATTTGCCCCCCTTGATCGTTCAAAGTTGTGTGTTCTGTTGAACGAATTAATTACCAACCCGCGATGCGTGGCCAATAACCCACCCCGCGCCCCTCGCTGAGAACGTGATAACCCGCGTGCTGCGCCGAGGTGGCACAGGCGTGATTCGGCAGGATCCGCAGCAGCGTGCCCAAGGGCAGCAAGTTCGAGGCTTCAAGCTTCCCGGCCCGGGATGAAATGATTCCGTGCTCCTGATTGGTGGCGCTGACGATCAGATCGCCAATGGGCAGGCCCGCGGCGTCACACACGATGCCATAGCCCTGATCGACCGCTTGTTTAGCGGTACCACGATCACGAGAAAGCGCCATCCATCCCGCATCCGTAATGATCCAGCCTTTCTCTATTTGATGACCAATGACAGTGGTCAAAACCGAGACGGCAATATCTTGCACCTGACAAACGCCCAAGCCCGCCATGACCAGATCGAAGAAGGCGAACACACCCGCACGTACTTCTGTCACCCCTGATAAGTTCTCAGTAAAAAGTGCCGTGGGTGTCGAGCCGACACTGATGATCGACAGGTTGAAACCTGCACTTGCCAGCAGTTGGCTGGCCTCGATAATCGCCGCGCGTTCCTGCCGGGCGCTGGCTTCAATTTCCGCAATCGACTGGCTGTCGTAGGACTTGCCGGCGTGGGTCATCAGGCCGCTGACCCTGACGCCTCTGGCGCTCAACAACTGCGCAATTTCCACCAACAGCGGTGATTGCGGGTCGAGACCGGAACGGTGACCGTCGCAATCGATTTCCAGCAGAACATCAAAGACATGACCCGACGTTTTGGCGAACTCGGCCAGTAACCTGGCGGTGTCCAGATTGTCGAGTACCACCTTGAGCTGTACGCCTTTGCCGATCAATGCAGCGGCATGAGCGAACTTGTTAGGCGCAATGCCAACGCCGTACAAGATGTCGGTAAACCCGGCCTCGAAAAAGAAATCTGCCTCCCGCAACGTTGAAACAGTGATAGGGCCGCGCCCGCCTGCAAACAATCGCTCGGTGACTTCCAACGATTTGTTGGTCTTCACATGTGGCCGCAATATCACGTTGAATGCGGCCAGCTTATTGCGCATCCGTTGGATGTTGGCATCGAGTCGATCGCGATCCAGCAATAAGGCGGGGGTTTCGATATGAGTGAATGCTGACATGTGTGGTCTCCTGGAATGGCGCTATTCTAAGCCTCCAGTTTCAGATTAAAATTTAATAATACTTATTCTAATATTCAGTGATTCTTAATGAACGAGACGTTTGATATCCGTTTTCTCTTGGTCATCCGGGAAAGCGAGAGTTTGTTGGCTGCGTCACGCAAGCTGGGCCTGACGCCTTCGGCGGTGACCCAACGACTTCAGCAAATGGAGAAAAAACTGTCGATTCGATTGCTGGATCGGTCAGCCCGGCAACTGCGCTTTACCGATGAGGGCGAGTTCCTATGCCTGCGTGGGGCTGACCTGGTCGAGCAGTTCGATTCCCTGTTGGCTGGTTTGCAAGAGCGGCGCAGCGGCTTCGTCGGCACGTTGAAAATCAATGCACCGTTCGGGTTTGGACGACTGCACGTGGCCCCCGCGGTGGCAGCTTTCCAGCGCCTGCATCCAGACGTAGAGATTCAATTGAGTCTGTCCGAACAGCCTATGGTCGAAGCGACTGACCGGTTTGATGTCGTTATCCATATTGGGGAACTGCGCACCTCCAACCTGGTGGGCCATTCCATTGCACCCAACCGTCGCTACGTATGTGCCTCACCCGACTTCATTGAACAGCACGGTCTGCCGGAACACCCCGACCAGCTGGCTACCCTGCCGTGCATTGCATTGCGGGAAAACAACGAAGACGTCACGCTCTGGCATTTCACCCGTGCGGGAAAAACACACTATGTGCGAATCCGCCCAGCGTTGAGCTGTAACGATGGATGTGTTATTCGGCAATGGGCTTGCGAAGGGAACGGCATCATCCTGCGTTCTGAATGGGACGGTGCCGACGCTCTGGCGGAGGGAACGTTGGTACGACTACTGCCTGGTTGGAAACTGCCAGAAGCCAATATTGTTGCGCTGACACATCAACGCGAAGGCTTGCCCGCGAGAACGCTCAAATTTTTGCGCTTCCTCCAGGATCAATTCCGGCCACAGCCGCTCTGGCGGCAATAGATCTTGTTCTATTCGAAAAAGGCCCTTTGAAGAATCTTGTTTTAACCAATGCTGACCGGCCGCTTGGGTCGATAGCTGCCATTTGCATCGCTAAGAGCAATGCCCGATGCATAGGAACGATGAATGAAACCAATCAAGATTCAACAAATGCTGCTACCGCCAACACCTGCGGTTTCAATCCGCAGCGCACATCAACCACTTTTTAACCTCTAGCTAATGGGTACTCCGGTCCAATTGCGCATGTACTGGCAACTCCACCTCAAGAAACAGCGCGGACGTCCAGACCCGTGACTGGTCGCGCTGCCGGGCGCAGATGAACAACGGGTGTTCTCGCCCTGCTTCAAGCCCCAACCGCGCCAGCTCAATGTTGCCCTGCAACTCACGGGGCAACGGCGCAGCGGTCATCCGCTCCAGGGACATTTTCAACTCCGCGCCGGGCAAATTTTCGACCACTTGCGATTGCGCCAGCAGTTGTTCGCCGGTGAGCTCCATGACCACCATCGGCGCGTGTACGTAAGGTTGCGGTTCGGACGGGTCACCAACCTTGACGTAGTTGTCGATACGGCTGTGGATCTGCAGCGTGGCGCCGGCCAGTTGCGACAGGTCGATTTCGATGCTGTCGGTATCGCCATTGGTGTCAGTGCGAAATGCCAGGACCGTTGCATCCTTGCGCCATACGGTCTGCTCGGGATGATCAAGGCCCAGGGCGCGAAAACCGTTGATGACTGCGCCAGTGATGCAGATCTCGCCAGTCCAGTAAGCCCCGCGATAACGGTCCTTGATCCGTGCGCCACCCAGGCGCAGGCGAATGCGTTGTGCGCTGTAGCCCAGCTCCTGGTGCAGGTTGCGCGACCAGACCAATTGGTCGCCATCAAACAGATCGACCTGCTCCCAGCCCGCCTCGCCCAATAGTCGATAATCCAGAATGGCATTCGAATCGGCGGTGAAGACTTCGCCCATGAAGTGCTTGCCCTGGCGCAGGCTGGCAAACGAACGCTCGCCGGTCGTGGCGAAGGTGCGGCGGGCGCGCAGGGCCTTGCCGACGCTGGCGCGGTCGAACGCCTCGGCGACCACGCCGGTCAGCCCGCCACGGGAGCCGAACACCGCCGTGGCCGGAACGCCGCCACCGCAGCGGCCCTGATGCTCATCGCTGTTCGCCGCGGCGCCGACCCGATAGCCTCGCTGCAGCGCTTCGGCATAGACCCAATGGAACTGGCCCCAGGCCGAACCGACCTCGATCAGCCGTTCAAGCTCCGGGTGATGCCAGTCGAGGTTGCAACGGCGTCCGCCGCCGTGGGGCATCATCAGGTGGCCTTCGGGATCCTTGGCATAGGCAGCGTACAACTCGTCCACCGGCCAGGCGCCCGGCTTGATGGTGCCGGCAGTGAACTCGTTCCATTCGAAGGAACGCACCAGCCGGCCCTGATTGTCGAAAGGGAATTCGGGTTTGCGGTCATGCAGGAACACAACGTTGCGGTCGCCGCCCGCACAGGAGTTCCCGCACCATTCGGTGCCGGGATAACACACGAATCGGCCCGGTTCATTGAGTTCATGGATCAGCTTGACCGCCTGGTCCCAACGCTGCTCGGTGATATTGAAGTCGTTGGCGGTGTAGCCGAGTACATCGAGCCCGGCGACATCGCGACCGTAGCTAAGGTTGTACAGGGTGTCGTTAGTGCCCACCGTGTCATCGGAGTGCACATGCAGGTCGGCGTAGAGCGGGCGCAACGCCGTGCCGGCCGGGTCGACAGTGACGAAGGCCTGGGCACCGTCGACAAACGGCGCATCCACCTTCGCGGACAACCGCCACTCGCCCACGGCACCGAGGTCCAGCGCCTCGAGCCGTGCCGTCGCCCACCCTTCGGACGACAATGTGAACGGCTGTTGGCGCTCGCCGCCCTCCGGGTCAACCAGGGTCAAGACACCGTTGAGCGGCAGGTTCCGGCAGGTGTTGCCCCACGCATCGTCCACTCGCAACAGCACATCGAATGCCTCGCCGGCGCTGACCAATCGCGGCACGATCAATTGCATACGCTGCGCCGGCCCCGGCACGATGTCCAGCAAGGGGTCGCCCGGCACCTCGGCAAATTTCGAGCTGCCCAACGGGTCAATGAACAGGCGGAAACGGAAATCCTTCTCGACGAAACTCTGCACCCGCGTCCCCGCCCCGCCCTGGCGGCGGTCGCCGAGGCGGATGATGACTTTGTCGCCCGGGTTCAAATAGCCGTCGATGATGTCGATGATGATCGCTTTCTGGAACGGCCGTTCGTGGCCCTTCTGATCGAAGCGCACTTTCAAGTGCTGCACCGTGGCCTGACTCTGGCCGGGGACCAACTCACCGGCCTGGTATTCGGCGCTGACATAGTTGGGACCGGCCGGGTTCGAGGTCTGGAACAACGCCCAGTCGGAATAGAACTTGAAGGCCAGCTTAAGCCACGCACCATCGGCCAGGCCGCTGCCGCCGACCTCGTACACCAGGGTGATTTCATCCCACTGCCCGGCGACCAGCGTGTCACGATCGCAGTGGACGCTGCCCAGGAACGGACGTTTCTTGTTGCGCTCGTAGAGGCCTTGTGGGGCGATGTAATGCCCGGCTTCGCGGGGATCGAAAACGTTACTCACATGACACCTCGTGCAGTGGTCCACTAAAGGGTTCGAATACGTAGGACGATGCTTATTGCATGCGCCATTTCTGGTAGTGAAGCTCGATGCGCCGGAACACGAAGCTCTCCATGAGCCAGGCGATCAGGCCGATCACGACGATGCCCAGCAGCACCTGGCTGCTGTTGCCGATCTGTCCGCCGGTGGCGACCATCCAGCCGATGCCCTGGGAAGCGCCGATCATTTCCGCCGCGACCAGCGCCCGCCAGCCCTGGCTGAAGCCGATGCGCAAGGCGGCGGTCACGAACGGCAACGACGCCGGCAAATAGACATGGGCCAACAGTTGCCAGGCGTTGGCGCCCAAGGTTCGCGCCGCACGGACTTCACCGCCGCGGATGCTTTGCACACCCTCCTGGATCGTCACCGCCATGGGGAACATTGCGGCAATGAAAATCACCAGCACGATGGAGACATAGCCCAAGCCGAAAATGATCATGATCAGCGGCGCCCAGGCAATCGGCGGGATGGCCATGAACAGGCTGTTGAGCGGCGAGATGAAATCGCGAAAGCGCGAGGACAGGCCTGCGGCCGTGCCGAGCACGAGCGCAACGATCACCGCGGCGCAAAAACCACCCAGTTCTTCCAGCACGCTGGCCTGCAGGTGCTGCCACAGCGAACGATCCCCCAGCCAGCGCAGCGCCTCGCGGGCAACGTCCCAGGGCTGCGGCAGGATGTAGGTGGGAAAGCGGCTCGCCAAGGCGATCCATATCAACAACAGGAATGGCAACGACGCCCATCCCCAATTCGGTTTTGGCAAGGACATGACGGACTCAGTGCGCGGATTTTTCCAGGTAGGAGGTATCCACGATCTGTTCGGCCTTGAGCGTGGACTCGATAAAACCCAGGTCGTGGGAGTAATCCATCAGACGCTGGATGAATTGGATGTCCGAGGCCCGCAAATCGGCCGACCAGCCCAGCCGAGTCCGCGCTTGAGCGACGATGGCCTCCGGCGTGATGATCTTGCCGTCAATGCCCTGCACCGCTTCCAGCTTGAAAGCCTCGGCGATGAGCCGGTTCGATTCGACGGGGTGCTCATTGAGGAAGGCGATGGCCTTGCGGTGGGCACGTAGCAGCTTCACCACATCGTCCGGGCGCTCCTGCAAGGTTTTTGGCAAGGCAATCACCACGTACCACGGGTACTGGGGCAGCGCCTGGTTGACGTCCAGCAGGATCCGGCTCGAACCGCGCAGCACCGATTGGCTGACGAAGGGCTCCCAGGAAAATGCCGCATCGACAATGCCGCGTTCCAAGGCGGCGTTCATGTTGCCCGGCGGCATGTCGATGATGTCCAGGTCCTTGTCAGGATCGAGCCCGGCCTTTTCCTTCAGGACATAACCACGCAGCAGCACATCCATGCCACTGCCCTTCTTGACCCCGGCGAGCTTTTTCCCCTTGAGCGCTTCCAGCTGGGTGATCGGGCTCTTGGCGTCGACAATCACCGCGGCCTGGCCGTAATTGACCTTCGCCAGGATCCGGCTTTGCAGCCCGCGGGAAAACCACTGGTACACCGGCGGGGTGCCGACATAGGCCACGTCCAGTTCGCCGGCGGCCAATGCCTGCTGGATCACCGGGCCATCGCCCAACGCCTTGAGGTCGACATTCAAGCCCTCGTCACGGTAGTAACCCTGTTTGTCGGCGATCAGCGCCGGGGCGTTGGCCATGGCGAAAACATAGCCCACGCGCAAGGGTTTCGCCTCGCCGGCCACGGCAAATGCGCTGCCCGCCAACGTAGCGGCGGACAAGGTAAGGGCAAGCAGCGAACGTTTGATCATGCTGTCAGCTCAAGGCGAGGGGTGGGGTAAACCGTGGCGTCTCCCGCGTTCATCACCTGGGCGATGCGAGTCATCAGCTCATTGCGGTAATCGAGGAACGCCGGCAGGCGGCGGGTCGTCAGGTTGGTTCGGGGGCGCGGCAGCTGGATCTCCAGTTCGCTGTGAATCCCTCCTGGGGCAATGTTCAGTACGATGACCCGCTCGGCCAGGAACACCGCTTCGTCGATGTCGTGGGTAATGAACAGCACCGTCTGGCCCAGTTCGGCCCAGATGCGCAAGGTCTCTTCGTTCATGCTGTTGCGGCTGATGGCATCGAGCGCGGCGAACGGCTCGTCCATCAGCAACACGCTGGGGTCCAGGGCCAGGGTCCGGGCCAGGGAGACGCGCTGTTGCATGCCACCGGAAAGCTGGTGCGGCAACCAATGCGCCGCGCTCTCCAGACCGACCAGGCGCAGGTACTGCAAGGCCTGTTCGCGCTGCTGCGAGGCGGCGGTGCGGGCGCTCATCCGCAGGCCGAAGCGGACGTTTTCCAACGCGCTCAACCAAGGAAACAATTGCGGCGCCTGGAACACGTAACCCAACTCCGAACGCTCCGGCCGCACCGCTGTCTGGTTGATGGTGATCTGCCCAGCCTGTGGCTGCATGAAACCCGACAGCAAGTTCAACAGCGTGGTTTTCCCGCAGCCGGATGGCCCGAGAATCGCGACGAATTCACCAGGCTTGGCGTTCAGGCTGAACGAGGAAAACACCGCATGCCCATTGGGGTAACGGAAGCTGATATCAGCAACTGTCAGGGCATCGGCTTGGAGCTGCGGAAGGGTTTTGAGCATGGCAAGTGTCGTCAGGTCGTTTACAATGGCAATACCTGACATAATACGTATTAATACAAGTAGTCCCAATAACCTATTTTTATAACCTTAGAAGTGAAGGCGCCCTGCCCCACTCAAGGCCATGGAAGCTGACAGTGTCCACCTCCATTCTTCGCGACAGCAGCACCTCGCTTTACGAACAGATTGCCCATCAACTGCTGGAGGAAATTCAGCGCGGCGATTTCGAACCCAGCGGCAAACTACCGTCCGAGGCGCAGTTGGGCGAACGGTTCGGCGTGAGCCGCGTCACGGTTCGCCTGGCGGTGGGCAAGCTCAGCGACGACGGTGTGGTGGAGCGCAAGCAAGGCAAAGGCACCTTCGTCGCAGCCAAACAGGTACGCCACGGCCTGGATGCGTTGCGCAGTTTTCATGAGGCGTTGTTGCTGCAAGGGCTGCAACCGAGCATGCGGGTACTCAGCCATGCCCTGTTGCCTGTTCCGGAAGCCATGCGGGGTTTGTTTAAAGCGGCAGACGACTGCCTGCTGCTGGAGCGCCTGCACTTCGTCGATGACGAACCCATTGCCCTGGGCCGCAGTCACTTACCGGCGGAGTTGGCCGACGTGGCCTGGAGCGAAGTCGAACATCAGCCGATCTATTCCATCCTCGAATCAATCACCGGCCTGGCGGTTATCCGCGCTGACTTGGCGATCCGCGCCCAGGAGGCTGACAAAAGCTTAGCCAATGCGCTGCACGTCAAACGCGGCGCGGCGCTACTGGTCATGGAGCGCACATCCTATTTCGCCGATGGCCGCTGTTGCGACCGCACGACGTTTTACATTCGGCCGGAACGTTATGCCTTTATTCTCAGTGGGGTTTTCAAAACCACTTCAGGTGTGTAGCCGTCGGAACAGCGCACAGGGCGTTGCCCCCCACGCGTTACCGAAGGTGTTAGCTCTGTATCGGAAACTCAGCCTGATCAGGTGCGTCCACCGGCCAGAACCATTTGAGGGGCCAACGAACTCGCGCCTCTGCATATAAAATTCAGGCACAAAAAAAAGCCACTCATCTGAGTGGCTTTTTTCTGAATCTTGGAGCGGGAAACGAGACTTGTATCTGGCATCCGACTCGTTGAAATTTAAGGGGGTTTCTTTTCTTGCCGGGGCAGGAAAGGCTTGATTCTGGACTTGTTTTTGACGTGCATCAAGGGCTAAGAGGGTGGCCTCGAATCTATGCGACTTTGTTCGATCTATAGCCCATCGGGCGGCAAAGTCCGCATTGGCAGCCGACTCGATGGCCGCTCACAACCGGATCCTGGCGATTAAAGCTGCATGCGGCGAATTGCCAATGACTATAAAAAGTCGCTTTTCGGTGATCCCAATTCCTCTACGCTGATTTCACGCATGCGGAATTTCTGCACCTTGCCGCTGACGGTCATCGGAAAATCGTTAACGAACTTGAAATGGCGCGGCGTCTTGAAGTGAGCGATCCGACCTTTGCAATACTCGCGCAACTCGTCGGCGCTGACCTGGTGCCCCTCATGCAACCTGACCCAAGCTACAATCTCTTCTCCGTAGGCTTTGTCCGGCACACCGATGACCTGCACATCTGCTACCGAAGGATGAGTAAAGAAGAACTCTTCGATTTCGCGCGGATAAACATTCTCGCCGCCCCGAATAATCATGTCCTTATTGCGCCCGATGATCCTCAGGTAACCCTCCTCATCCATGATTGCCAGGTCACCGGTGTGCATCCAGCCTGCGTCGTCGATGGCCTCCGCGGTCGCTTGCGGGTTGTTCCAGTAGCCGAGCATTACGCTGTAGCCTCGGGTACACAGTTCGCCGATCTGACCGCGAGCAACGATCCGGTTTTGCTCATCGACGATCTTGCTTTCCAGATGCGGCTGAGTGCGGCCGACACGGGTGACCCGGTGCTCGATATCGTCGTCCGGGCCGGTCTGGGTGGAGACCGGGCTGGTTTCGGTCATGCCGTAGGCGATCTGCATCTCCTTGAGGTGCAGGTCGTCGATCACTCGCTTCATGACTTCGATCGGGCAGGTGGAGCCGGCCATGATGCCCGTTCGCAGACGGCTCAAGTCCAATAATTGGCGCTCCGGGTGGTCGAGCATGGCAATGAACATCGTCGGCACGCCATACATGCCGGTCGCTTTCTCCTGTGCGGCGGCCCGCAGGGTCTCCAGCGGATCGAAGGCTGCGCTGGGGTAGATCATTGTCGTTCCGTGGGTGACACACCCCAGATTGCCCATGACCATGCCGAAGCAGTGATACAGCGGCACCGGTATCACTAACCTGTCGTGCTCGCTGAGCTTCAGGCTTTCACCGACCATGAAACCGTTATTCAGGATATTGTAGTGACTGAGGGTGGCACCTTTGGGAAATCCAGTGGTACCCGAGGTGTACTGGATGTTGACGGGGTCGTCGAACTGCAGTTGCTCACCGCATTGCCGTAGTTGTTCCGCAGGCACTTGTTCCGCCAGGTCCAACAGGCCCTCCCATGACAACATGCCGTCAGCCGGCGTGTCGCCGAGGCTGATCACGCCCCGCAATTCAGGCAACCGGCCGCTTTCCAGTACGCCGATAGCGCAGCGGTGGAGTTCGGGCAGCAGATCGTGAAGCATCGCGTGGTAGTTGGAAGTCTTGAACGAGTCGGCACAAATCAGCCAGCGACACCCCGATTGCTTGAGCGTGTACTCAAGCTCGGTCAGACGGTAGGCCGGGTTGATGTTCACCAGCACCGCCCCCACCTTGGCGGTTGCGAACTGGGTGATGCACCATTGCGCGCAGTTCGGCGACCAGATGCCTATCCGTTCACCGGCCTTGAGGCCCAGCGCGAGCAACCCTCGGGCGCAACGATCCACCTCCGCGGCCAACTGTGCCCAGGTATAGCGCAGCCCTTGATGCCGTACGACCAACGCTTCGCCATCGGTGAACCGTTCCACCGCTCGATCGAACGCTGCGCCGATGGTCATCGCCAGCAAGGGTGTGGTTTGCGGTCCACTGGTGTAACTGGGAACACTCATATCGATTCTCTCTGTACGATCCAGGTGTGGGCCGGGGGGTTTACCCCGCAGGTGCCCTTGTTGAATGACTTGTCCTCTTTGTTTTTAACGCGTGAATATTTGCGCCGTGGTAATCGCCATGTCACCGCCGGGCAATTTGATGTTGCCGATCTGCTTCAAACTGTCGGCATCGAACACCGCTACGTCGTTGAAGGTACCCGCCAGATAAATCTTGCTGCCGGCCTTGTTGAACGAAATGCAGTAGTAGGAATGATCCAGCGTAGCGGCCTGAAGCAGTTTTTTCTGCTTGATGTCGTACTTGGCCAGCCGGTTGAGCACGCCGAACATCAGGTTCGGGTCTCTGGGCGAACGCATGCCACTGAAGTAGATTTCCGTCAGGGGGCCGAAGTCGGTGGTTTCGGTCTTGCCGGTTTTCAGGTCGATGCTGAACAGCCCATAGAGGTACTCGGCGGTCGCCGGGTCCTGCTTCTTGTCCTTGAATTTCGCTGCGGTGTAGAGCAGCGAAAAATCATGACGGTAGGTCTGCTGGTTCCACACGTAGAGCACATCCGGTGCGCTGTAATTGGCACGTTTCCAATGGCGACTGGGAATCAGCACGTCGAACTTGCCAGTGTTCACGTTGACCTTGTAGACATCCGCTCCCGCCACATACAACGTGCCATCGTCGCCGCTTTGCATGATGGTCAGCTGCCGGGGCGCCGGGAAACTACGAATGGGTTTGGCGTCCATGCCGGCATCGGTGGCGTACACATCAAGCCGAGGTTGCTGCACCTCGTAACGATCGTTGAGCATCAACGTCGGATTGGCGATGGTGAACAGTTCCTTGCCGTCATGGCTGAGGGTAAAGGCGAACATCGACTTCGCTTTCTCACCCGGTTTCTGGGTAATGCTGGCGTGGAAGACCTGCTTGCAGCTGTCCAGCTCAACGCCGTAGACATCCGCGTAGTGGTTGTTCAGCACGTAGGCGGTCTTGCGATCCGGCGACAGCTGCACGGTGCCAGGACCGAAGGCGTCGGGCATTTTGCAGGTCTTGAACAAGCTGTCGGTGGCCAGGTCGATCACGTGCAGGTTGTTCGGATAATTGGTGGTCACCATGTATTCGTGACCGCTTTGGAGCGCGGTGTTTTCATCGGCCAAAACACTGAGCGATATAACGCCCAGGACACCGAACGCGGCCAAGCCGCAGGCTTTGATGCATTGCATGCTGGATTCCTTCTTCATGTCCGGTCACTTGTCTTTCGGAAAGACAGTGCCGAGGTTGCGCCAGTTGTCGTTGGACGCCTGGGCATCCTTGTTCCAGTCCGGGTAGGTGCTCATCATGTCCGGCACCTGGGCCGGCCACCAGCATGGGTCGGAGCAGCCATACAGGTCGGCTTCCATTGGCTGGCACAGCGACGACACGCCGCCAAACGCGTCGATTTCCCAACCTGGATCAGTGGTCGAGGCACAGCCGGCGACGGAGCTCATCGCCACCACTTCTTCGATACGGTTTTCGGCCGCGGCCTGATCGAGCTTCTGGGCTTTGTTGTTGATTGCCTTGAGATGTTTCATATCAGTGAGCCTTGCGCGGAGTGATGTAGCTGCTGATAAACGCAGGGTTGTGAGCCATGATCCGGGTGTAGACCTCGATGCCGAAGTCGACCCAGTCACGCATCAGTTCGCAGTAGTGATAAGTCGGATGGGTCGGGTCGCCGTATCGGGCGTAGCTCTCGTGGTAGCAGCCGCCAGAGCAGAGATTGCGGATCTGGCAGTCTTCGCAACCGGTGTTGGTACGGTCCAGGCGCTGGGACAGGAAATCGTTCAACTCGACCTGTTTCACCCCGCTGTGAACGTTGCCGAACGTCGGCAGGCTCGAACCGGTAAAGCGGTGGCACAGGTTCAATTCGCCCTTGTGATCCACCGCCAGCATCTTCAGGCCCGCCCCGCAAGGCAAAGCCTTTTTGTGGCCTTCATGGATATCGGTGATCAACTGGTGCAGGTTGGAAAAACCGATGTTGCGGTGTTCCAGCGCCGCTTCCAGATAACGCCGACCGAGCTTCTTCATGTTGGCGAACACTTCGATCAGCTCGTCGCTGGACAGGTTGAAGCTACTGATATCGCCGGACGTCACCGGAGCAAAACCGACCTCCGCGAAGCCCAGTTCGTTGAACAAGTGATCCCAGATCGTTTCGACGTCGGTGACGCCAGTGGTCAGGGTTACCCGCGCGCCGACCGGGCGGCTGTTGTAGCGCGACAGCAGCATCTGGGCCTTGCGCCGCACCACGTCATACGTGCCCTGCCCGCCCACGGTGATCCGGTTGCGGTCGTGCACGGTTTTCGGCCCGTCGATACTGACCGAGAGCCCGAAGCGGTGGGCGTTGAGGTAGTCCACGGTGTCTTCGGTGAGCAGCGTGGCGTTGGTGGTCATGACGAATTCGACGAACTTGCCCGCTTCGGCAAAACGCTTTTCACAATAATCGACCATGTACTCGATCAGCTTGCGATTGCTCAGCGGCTCTCCCCCGAAGAACACCACCGTGAAACGCTCTTCATCCGGGGATTCGCGCAGCAGCATTTCTACCGAAGCGACCGCTGTTTCAACGTCCATCTTCTTGCCGGCCGAGGGCTTGTCGAGGTCCTCTTTGTAGCAGTAGGTACAGCTCAGATTGCAGCCCGTGTTGACGTTGAGCACCACGGTATTGATCGCGGTGCGCTCGACGCGTTTGGTACCGATGTCCGGGGTCAGTGGTGAGCCGTCGCTGACCAGTTACAGGGAGATCAGCTCACGCAGGGTTTCGGTGATTTCTTCTCCGTTGAAGCGTGCGGCCAAGCGTTGGATCAGGTCGTCCGATGAACAGCCGGGACCGCGCAAGGTGTCGATGATGGTGCCCGTCAGCTCATCGCTGGCGAACAGCGAGCTGCTAGGGATGTGGAACAGCATGCGGTCGGCGTCGACATGCACTTCGTGCAAATTGCGTTCGACCAGATTCAAAATAGCGCCCATTGCAAACCTCCTGTGCAAGCCCCGATTCACGAGGTCTGCGGTCATCCCGAAAAGTGTCTGGAACCGCTAAAAAACAGCCAACTTATGGAATGGGTGGATTGTTCCAGCGTTGCACGGTGACGATCATGTGGCCTTCGCCGGTCAGGGACCTCCCTGCGTCGTCGACGGCGGCGATCACCTTGAGATTGCCGGCATTGTTGGTGGACATCTTGCGTTGCGGGTTCGGCCCGGCATCGCCTGGGGTAAACACGCCGGTATCGGCCTGCATGGTGCCGGCAAACTTGACGTCTTCATCCTCTTTGGCGCGGTCATCAAAAGCCTCGACCGACCATTGCGCAGGGAACACGCCGATGCGATAGGGCTTGCCGTCAGCGCCCTTGCCCCAGGCTTCAGCATCGAAACGGCCCTGGACTTTCGGCGTCGAGCCACC
The DNA here is from genome assembly GCF_023701885.1 of Pseudomonas sp. CG7. Taxonomy (NCBI): domain Bacteria; kingdom Pseudomonadati; phylum Pseudomonadota; class Gammaproteobacteria; order Pseudomonadales; family Pseudomonadaceae; genus Pseudomonas; species Pseudomonas sp. CG7. Next base: position 189,166 of record NZ_JABAEE010000001.1, read on the forward strand.
GCCCTCGCCGATCCGCGCCACCGAGAATTCGGGCACGACTTTGACTTCAGCGATCCTGCTGTAGACCGACAGCGTCGGGCCTTTCAGCGTGCCGACCGTGACGTTGCGCAGGCCCGGTTGCGCATTGGCAGCCGCCTTGAGTTTGACCCTTATGCGCTCGGGCGTTTGCTCCAGCACTTGGACCACTTCCACGCCTTTGCCAAAGTCAGGTTTGCCAGTGAGACCGCTGCCGACCAGGGTGACTTCGGTTTCTCTGCCCGCCTTCAGATAACCCGGCTGCACCGCCAGCAAACGATTGGAACCCTGCTTGGCGGCGACGAAGTCCAGCCCTCGCTCGTCGTGCTCGGCCTCGAACATCCGACCCTGCATGGCGTTGCCCTGGGCGGCGAATACCTGGCGCATGGTCACGCCATCGATGGACACGTTGCCGCGCCATTCGTAGCCGGTGTAGACAATCGCACTGCCATCGCCGTTGAACAGGGTGCCATCGGCGTACTGACCTTTGACGCTGACCTTGAACGTGTCGCTGCCGTCGGCAGTCACGCTCATGACGCCAGCCAGTTCGCCTTTACCCGGCAGGTGCCCGCTGAAGCTCCAGTCGCCGACCAGCGCCTCGGCTTTCGGCGCGCTGCCCTGCCATGCTTTCCAGGCCGAGTTGTCCAGCGGATAACGCTTGGCCAGCAGCGGCACCATCTCTTTGCGGGCCAGATCGAACCAGTCGCGGTCGCGGGACAGGGCCTGGTACTCGAGGGACGGCCACTGGCCGAGGTGGAAGTTCACCAGGCGCTCCCATTCCTGGGCTGGTCGGCGCTGCAGCGCAACCCGCGCACCGGAGTGGCAACGGCCGCACATCTGGCTGGTCTGGTCGTCGAATTTCTCGACGGTATTGAGCCGTCGTTCCAGCGCATAACGCACACCGTCCGTCTCGCTCGGCGCCAGGCCCTGGGTGTCGGCCAGGTATTTGACCAGGATTCGACGATCGTCATCGCTGATCTGCAACCCGTGCATGACCTGCATCCGGGCAATGCTCATCAGCCAGCCTTCCGGCGTCTTGCGCTGGTGGCTGATACGGCTCAGGGCGTTATCGGCTTCGGGGGTGTGGCAGCCCTGACAGGTTTCCTTGAGGATGGTCTGGGCCTCGCGAGCTGCCAGGCTGTAAGGCGAATGCAGCGCCACACAGGCCGCCACGGCCAGCAGACTGACGCTCAGGCCTGATCGGAGTTTTCTCTTCATCAACGTCGAACCTCGCACGGTGCTTTCTTATTTTTGTGGCTTATCGTTTTTATGGTTTCTGCCGTCGGCGACAGCCCGCTGACGGAGGCAAGAGAAACGTCTGTGATGAGCAATACACGGAGCGTGCCAGCTTAACGACTATCTTATTAATCAATTAGTTACATTGTTATTTTGGCTTTGCAACGCGTCAGAACAAGACCGCCTGCGTCTAATATCGCGACAGCTGTTGCACTCTGAGACAAGCATAGATGTCCTCGGCTGAAACACTTCTTGTCCAGCGATGACGTTGGCGTACAACGGGATCCGCTCGTCGTCTCATGCGTTGTCGCGATTTGCGACAAAACCTGGGTGCCAACCGTCCCGTTTCATCGCTAGAACCCCCGTCAACAAAGGCCCATCCACCCGTTCCTGGTACTTGGCACAGCCATTGCCAACTTGGAGAAGTCCACGTTTCTCAGCACAACAAGAGGTCTCATCATGCCGCTGCCTTATCTGCTCCCCGCCACCTCGGCCTTCGTCCAACGCGCCCCACGCATGCTCATCGGCGGCGACTGGGTCGAGGCCGCCGACGGCCAGACCATGCCCCTGCACAATCCGGCCACCGGCGAAGTGCTGTGCTTGGTGCCAAGGTCCACCCCCGACGATGTCGACCGCGCAGTACTCGCCGCCCGCCAGGCTTTCGACGACTCCGCCTGGACGCGCACCCGCCCTAGGGAGCGGCAGAACCTGTTGTGGAAACTCGCCGACCTGATGCAGCGCGACGCCGAACTGCTGGCGCAACTCGAATGCCTGAACAACGGCAAGAGCGCGGCGGTGGCTCAAGTGATGGACGTGCAACTGTCCATCGACTTCCTGCGCTACATGGCCGGTTGGGCAACCAAGATCGAAGGCTCCAGCGTTGACGTGTCGCTGCCGCTGATGCCCAACGATCAATTCCACAGTTTCATTCGCCGCGAAGCGGTGGGCGTGGTCGGGGCCATCGTCGCCTGGAACTTTCCGCTGCTGCTGGCTTGCTGGAAACTCGGTCCGGCCCTGGCCACCGGTTGCACCGTCGTGCTCAAACCCGCCGACGAAACGCCGCTGACCGCGCTGAAACTCGCTGAGCTGATGCTGGAAGCCGGTTATCCCGAGGGTGTGTTCAACGTGGTCACCGGCACTGGTATCACGGCGGGCTCCGCCCTGACTCACAATCCATTGGTGGACAAGCTGACGTTCACCGGCTCCACCGCCGTAGGCAAGCAGATCGGCAAGATCGCCATGGAATCCATGACCCGTGTCACCCTGGAATTGGGCGGCAAATCACCGACCATCGTCATGGCCGATGCCGACCTGAAGACCGCTGCCGCGGGTGCCGCCAGTGCGATCTTCTTCAATCAGGGCCAGGTTTGCTGCGCCGGCTCCCGGCTGTATGTGCAGCGCAAGCATTTCGACAATGTGGTGGCGGATATCGCCGACATCGCTAATGCAATGAAGCTCGGTAATGGCCTGGACCCCAGTGTCGAAATGGGCCCGCTGATTTCCGCCCGTCAACAGGAGCGGGTTTATGGCTACATCGAAAAAGGTCGGGAAAGCGGCGCGACCATCGCCTGCGGCGGTGAATCATTCGGGCCGGGGTTCTTCCTCAAACCCACGGTGATTGTCGACGTCGATCAACGGCATTCGCTGGTACAAGAGGAAATTTTCGGCCCGGTGCTGGGGGCGATTCCGTTCGACGACGAGGCCGATGCGTTGCGCATGGCCAATGACAGCCCTTATGGCCTTGGGGCGAGCATCTGGTCGAATGATCTGGCGGCGGTGCACCGGATGATTCCGCGCATCAAGTCAGGTTCGGTGTGGGTCAACTGCCACAGCGCCCTGGACCCGGCGTTGCCGTTTGGGGGCTACAAGATGGCGGGGGTCGGGCGTGAGATGGGGTATGCGGCGATCGAGCATTACACCGAGTTGAAGTCGGTGTTGATCAAGTTGTGATTGGCGGCGTTCTTTAGACCGCTATCGCGAGCAAGCTCGCTCCCACATTGGAATTGTTTTCGACGCAACTGTGAGAGCGAGCTTGCTCACGATAGGCCAACCCAGGCACCCCAAATATCAGGGCTTGAACCCCTGCCCCAGCAACCAGCTCCGAACCATCCTTCCCTGCTCCACTGACAACCCCGTCAACACCCGCTCGACCGGCTCGCTGCGCAACCGCCGCACCAACGGTGCCAATTCCACTCCTTGCACATGCCAGATCCCCAGCGGCTGATCCGCCGTGATCACCACTTCGGCCTCATCCACGAATCCATCCCTGAGCACCGGCGCAGACTCAATCTTCAAAGCGGAAAAATCCGCCGCGGCGTGGGCGACCTCAGCATCCGGCCATTGCCTTCGCGCCTGCCAGAACGGCTGGTCCGGCCAGCGCTGCTCATCGGCATAGAAGTCCCGGCCAATGCGCGCGAAGCGTAAAAACAACTGCTCTACCCGCTGCTGATGAAAACGCTGTGCCAGCAACCTCCGTTCAGGTTTGCGCAACAGCGTGTTGATCACCGTTGGCGCCTGCAACGCCGAAGACAATGACTGAAAGATGCCATTCCCCGACAGCGGATCCACCGCCATGGCGGCGGCGCCCACACGAATCCAATGGTCGCCACAGACCTGCGGACACAAAATCGCCGTGCTGCTTCGGGCATGCAGGTGCAGATCGGTTTGCGGTTCATCCCCGAAAAACGCCTGGGTCAATGTCGACTGCTGGAACCGCTGGCGGCAGTAATCGAGCAACAGCGCCTTGCCCGGCAACTCGGCACTGGCCACGTCCACTGTCCATTGCCAATAGCACTGGCCGTCGGCCCGACGCGCCATCCAGGCCCAGCCGTCCACAAGGCTTTCCACAGCGCTGGCGGTGATACCCGGCGTACCTTGCCAGCGATTGAGCAGACTGACTGTCTCTGGTCCCCGCAGGCCTTTGCCAAGGGCCGGTGCCTGGCGTCCGCGGGCCTCCACCAGGAAATCCGCGAGCAGCGCGTCACGCCCTTGCAGTTCGATTCGATGCCCCGAAGCATGCGACTGCACCGTCAGCACTCGGCCCTCGATCAATTCAACGCCGGCCAGGCGCAAGTCCTCGCGCAAGCCGCGATCGAAGCTCGGGCGATCCAGCAAAAATTCGATGTTCTGAGCATGCTGCTGACCGTTCCAGGACACCTGTCGCTGGGAAGGCTGCGCCGCATCCGTCAATGCTTGATGCAGCCCCGCACCGCGCAGTGCCTCCAGCACCCGCATGGACACCCCTTCGAGCGCCGCAAAGCGCCGCCACTCACTGACCAGCGTGACGGGGTATCCAAGCCGCCGCAACCCCAGGCCCACCGCCGCCCCCGCAGGCCCCGCGCCAAGAATCACAATCGGCTTCATGGGCCGACGCGCCGTTCAGGGCCGTGATAATGGGCGTTTTTTTGCAGCCACTCGACAATCTGTTCGTTGCTCGCCTCGGGATTTTCAACGAGAAAACCCACAATCTGCCCGCTCAATGCCGCACAACCGAGGCTCGCACCCGACTGCCCCGGGTAGGTACCGTAAACACACCCGGCAAAATCTGCCTGGGCGCTGTCGAGCCACGACCATTGCTGCTCGGTGCAACGAGCGTCGCCGGTGACCCGCAGCACCTGCGGATAATCCGCCGGGAACACCCCTAAGCCCTGAGCCGGGCTGGACGCACACAATAGAATGCCCTGCGCCACCGCTGCTGCGCAGGCTTCACGCAACAAGCTTCGATCCTGCCGCAAACCGAGGCTCAGATTGATCAACCGCACGTCCTGCGCCACCAGCCAACCGATGGCGGTAGCGATCTGCAAGGCGCTGGTGACGCCACGCTGGTCGAACACCTGGGCGACGCAAAAAACCGCCGCCGGTGCACGCCGGCTGATGGCCTCGATCACCGCACTGCCATGACCTAGCGGATCGTCGCGCAAATCGCTTTCGGCCAGGCCATCCTCCCGCAGCGAGAACCGTCGACCGGCAATCACCCGCACTCGTTGCGCTGCGCAATGACCACTGTCCACCACCCCAATCCGCAGCTCAGGCCTCATGCTGCACCGTTCTTGACGTAAGCACGCCATCCAGCAGTTCAAAGCACAAATTGGCATCGGCCAGGGTCGAGGGGCGATGGCTGATCAGGATCCGCGTACGCCCGGCGAACAACCGATCGATGGACGCGATCACTTCGCGCTCGGTGGCTTCGTCGACCGCCGAAGTCGCTTCGTCCAGCACCAGGATCAACGGATCCTGCAACAGCGCCCGGGCGATGGCGATGCGCTGTTTCTGTCCGCCGGATAACTGCTGGCCACGCTCGCCCAAAGGGCTGTCGAGGCCTTCGGGCAGTGACTCGATCAGGCTGTCGAGCTGCGCCAGCCGCGCCACTTCGGCAATCGCTTCGCGACTGGCGTCCGGCACCGCGTAGGCCAGGTTGTCGGCGAGGCTGCCGCGAAACAGCACGATGTCCTGACTGACCACGGCGATCCGCCGACGCAACTGGAACAGGGCCAGTTCCCGCAGATCGACCTCCCCCAGCAAGACCCGACCGGACTGCGGATCGTGGTGCCGCTGCAGCAGATCGATCAGGGTCGACTTACCGACACCAGAGCCGCCGCTCAGGGCGACTTTCAAACCATAGGGAATTCGCGCTTGAATACCACGCAAGGTGGTCGGGCGACCGGGGTGGCTGAAGTGCACGTTGTCGAAACGCAGTTCGCCAGAATCCGGCATCGGCTGCGGCGCAACAGGGGTGAGTACAGTCGGCTCTTCACCGCGCAGTTCCATGACCCGCCCAAGGCTCACGGTCATCCGCTGAATCGCGACGTAGAGCCCAAGCAGGCTCTGGACCGGGCCGACAGCCATGCCCAGATAGGTGGAAAACGCGATCAGCGCGCCCAACTGCCAAGTCCCTTGCACTACCCAGTATCCGCCAATCAAAAACGCACAGGCCCGCGACAACGATGTCAGCGTGCCGGGCACCGCTTGGGTGAAAAACTCAGTGACTTGCAGGCGCAGGAGCTGACTCATATACCCTTGGCCCCACGTCTCCAGCCGCCGCGCCTCGCGCTGTTGCTGACCGGCGGACTGAATGAATTTCATCACCGGCAAGGTCTCGACCATGAACGAGGACATGTCCGCGGAACGCTCGCGCAACTGCCGCACATCGCGCTCGACCTTGCGCCGCATCCAGCGTAGCCAAAGCACGTCGAGTGGAATCAGCACCAAGGCCAGCAGCGACAGCTGCCACGACAGGGTCACCAACATCGCCACGGCAACCACCAGGCCAATCACGCTCGACACCGCCGAGAACAGCGAGTCCACGGCAAAGCGCTGGATCTCCGCGACATCGCCATCCAGACGCGACATCAGATCACCGATACGCCGCTGGCCGTAGAAACCCGGCGAGAGCGTCTGCAGATGCCGATAAAGGTCATCGCGCAGGGCAAACAGAATCCGTCCGGATAATCGCGTGTGCAGGTAACGATTGATGCCCGACAGCGCCGTCCCCAACAACCCGGCGACAATCATCAACCCGGCGATCAGCACCAGCATCGCAAAATTGTGCGCCAACAGGCCGTCGTCGATCAGCAGCTTGGTTAGCCATGGTTGCACCAATACCAGCGACGAGGCGCAGACCGCCAGCCCAAGCAACCCGGCAATCGCCAACCGGGGCGGGCGCACGAAGCTGTAGAGCCAGCGCAGCGCCGCTTGCAGGGCCGCGGGGTTCTGGCTGTCGATCAGCCGAACGATCAACCGCAACATCACGAACGCAACAGTTTGAGCTTGCGATACAGGGTCGCGCGGCTGATACCCAGGGCATCGGCGGCGGCCGAGACGTTACCTTGATGCATGTCCAGGGACTGGCGAATCAGTTCCAGCTCATGTTCACGAATACTGCCGCTCTGAGGGCGTTCGCCGGCGCTCAGTTCGTCGAGCATACTGTCGGGCAGATGGTCGAGGGTGAGTAGGGTGTCCCCCGGCTCCCGCATGGCCAGCGCGGTGCGCAGGACCATTTCCAGTTGGCGGATATTGCCCGGCCAATGATAACCGCCTAGCAGGCGGGTCAAATCGTCATGCAGGACCACCGTCGGCGCGTCGAGCTTGGCCAGCAAACGATCGACCAGACCATTGAAGTCGTCGCGCTCGCGCAGGGCCGGGAGCATCACGCTGATGCCGTTGACCCGATAGAACAGATCCTCGCGAAAATGTTTGTCTTCCACCAGACGCTTGAGGTCGCGGTGCGTGGCGCAGATCAGGGCAATGTCGATCTCTTGCTCTTCTCCAGCACCCAGCGGCGCGACCTTGCGGTCCTGCAATACCCTGAGTAAACGGGCCTGCAAAGCCAGCGGCATGTCGCCGATTTCATCGAGAAACAACGTACCGCCGTGGGCCTGTTGCAAGCGCCCTACCATGCCGCCCCGCCGCGAACCGGTAAAAGCGCCTTCGCGATAGCCATCCAGCTCCGACTCGATCAGGCCTTCGGGGATGGCTGCGCAGTTCACCGCGACAAAAGGTTTGTCGCAGCGCGTTCCAGCCATATGCACCGCTCGGGCAATGACTTCCTTGCCGGTGCCCGTTTCGCCCAGCAGCAACCCTGGCAATTCATTGGCCAGGCCTTGGCGGGCCATGCGCAGCGCCCGGGCGTAACGAGCATTGTTGCCAGCCAGGGATTCAAGATCGGGTTGCGGTTTAGCGGTGTTAGTCGGGGTGCGCGATGGCGTGCTGAGATTGATCAAGCGCTGCGGCGCGCGCAGGGTTTTGTAGAAAAATTCACCCTTGGCGGTTTGCAGACTGCCGATGCCGCTCTGATGCAAACGCGATAACAGCTGCAGGCCATCGACACCCAGGAACTCTTCACAGCGTCGGCCAACCAGCACCGAACGCTCGGCATGGAGCAACTGGCACGCCTGGGCGCTGACCGCAAGGATCTGTCCGCCGAGACTCACCGCGAGCAAGCCCTGCCAAGGGGATTCAAGATATTGCCGACGGCTGTGGAAGGCGAGGACGATCTGGTCCGGGTAACAAGCGTTGAACACGCGGCTTTCGATCTGGCTGACGGCCATGGTCAGCAACGCGGTGCTGTCGTGAACGCGGCCGAGCGGGCCTTCGCGGGTCAGGTCAAGGACCCCAAGGATGTCGCCCTGCGGGCAATAAATCGGCACCGAGGTGCAGGAGAAATTGGTCAGACGGTCGAGGTAATGTTCGCCGCAATCAATCATCGTTGGCCGGGCTTCCACCAGCGCGGTACCCAGCGCGTTGGTGCCGCGCGCCGCTTCGCTCCAGCAAGCGCCCAGCGTGATGTCTTGCAGCCCGCTCCCTTTGAAACCATCGGTGCGCCCTTCGGCGGCAAGGATGGTAGCGTCGGAATTGGCGAGGATGATGAGCCCTTCCTTGCCCTGGCGTTCGGCCAGATAATCGATGGCCGGCGTCGCCGCATCGATCAACAATCGATTGCTTTCCAACAGCACTTCAAGGCTCGCGTTCGATTCCAGCGCCAGTTCTTGCTTGGCATTGAAATGCACGCCATGGCTGAGACTGCGCCGCCACGACGCATCGATTTCCGCACGCAACACACCATCGGGAACGGTGCCCTCGAGATGCAGTTTTTCCCGGGCCAGGCGGGCTTCGCGATGAAGTTTGGGATGAGTTGTCTTTATCAGCATCAGCACGCGCTCCGGATCGGTCCGCCCTGCGCCCTTCTGAGTTCAGCGCCTTGTTGCCATCTTTACGTAAACGTCAGGGCATTGGCAAGTGCGTTACGGCATTTCTAATGCTTAGGGGACAACGTGACCATCCATCGCCCGACCAGACGACCAATGGGCTTTCCCTTCAGAAGTAATAGACGACGTTCGTTACGACGACGAACCTATACGAGTAGCTTGTCAGGCCCAAAGCCCCCCATGCCAGCCCCGATAACAGCATCGTGGCCGCTTTCCGGGTGTCTTTCGAATGGAACGGCCAAGAGTTGATGATCATGAGCCGCGCCATGGAGTAACGTGCGAATCCAGACTTGCCCGACATCGCAACAACTCTACCTGTAGATGATCGCCACGGCGCGAACGAAACCTGCCGAGGCATGCTTGATCTTATACGGAAAGCAGGACACCTCGAATCCGTGGTCCGGCAGACTCTCCAGATTCGCCAGCTTTTCCATCTGACCATAACCAATGTCACGACCGGCCTTGTGTCCCTCCCAAATGATCGAGGCATCGCCGCTGGCAAGAAAGCGCTCGCGGGTTGACTTGAAGGGAGCATCCCAACTCCAGGCATCAGTGCCGACCACTCGCACGCCACGTTCGAGCAGGTATAGCGTGGCCTCGCGGCCCATCCCAATGCCGGCATCCAGGTAACCCGGTTGACCGAAGATTGCCCCGGCACGCACGCTTCTGGGCGGATCTGAACCAGGGAAAAAAGTCTTTCGATCATCAATGAACCACCTAAAATCGCTTGGCTACGAGGATTGACTGTAATTAACGAAAATCACCGGATAGAGATCCAAACTCAAACGATGTGTTCGTGGGCAAAATGGCATAATATGCCAATAATCAAAAACCTGTCTGCCCAAAGCTGGAGCTAATTATGGCGACGCGAAACGTTGTGCTCACCCCTCACCAGGAACAGGTTATCCATGACCTGGTGCAGTCCGGCCGTTATCAGAATGCCAGCGAAGTGATGCGAGAAGGTTTGCGTCTATTGGAGCAGCGCGTCGCCGAAGACACCGCCAAAATTGAAGCCCTGCGTCAGGCGACCTCGATCGGCATCATGGACCTTGAATGCGGGCGCTTTACGCGGTTGAACGAAGGGGATTTGGAGCACTACCTCGAGGGCTTGAGTCTGGAGGCAACCCTCCCCGCGAGCGAGAAACACTGAGCATGCCGCAGTATCGGATTTCCAACGCGGCGCGCGCCGATATTGTCGACATCCTCAGGCTCTCCCAGACGCAGTTCGGCGATCAAGCACGCCAGCGCTACCAGGCACTGATCCTCGCGGCGCTGCAAGCGATTGCCAACACGCCTTATCGCGTTGGCAGCCACGACCGCGATAAGCTTGCACCGGGCCTTCGCAGCTATCACCTCGTCTATTCACGCCAGCAGGCCAAACAACTTCATGGAGTGGTCAAAAGTCCGCGACATATCGTGTTCTATCGTGTGGGAGACGGCGACGTGATTGAGATCGTCCGACTCCTCCATGACGCCATGGAGGTGCCGTTGCATCTGCCCAACGATTGACCACAAACACCAAAGGCATAAATCCCAGGCACAAAAAAGCCACTCATCTGAGTGGCTTTTCTGTGAATCTTGGAGCGGGAAACGAGACTCGTATCTAGCGTCCGACCCATTGAAATCTAAAGGGTTTCCGTTATTCCTGAAGCAGGAATGGACTTAATTCTGGACTCGTTTCCAGCAGGCATCAAGAGCAACGTGAACGTCCCCTCATAGGCGCGTTAGCGATCTGCGTGATCAACGCGCCAACGCCATCCAATAAAAAAGCCCGAGCTGATTCGTCCCGTAGCTGCCCCTGATCTATTTTGCTGGTCACGTTGCCGATCACGATCTGCGGATAGACAACCTGCACCGCCTGGATCGCCCAGAGCGTTTCATTGAGCTGTTGATGCGCGCGCACCCCACCCGTGAACGCCGGCGAGGCAGTGAAACTCAATACCGGACAGCCCTGCAGCACCGATTTCCCATGAGGACGGGACAACCAGTCCAACGCATTTTTCAACACGCCGGACATACCGTGGTTGTACTCCGGCGAGCCGATCAATACCCCATCGGCCGCCGCCACGGCGGCGCGCAAGGCAATCACGGCCTGTGGCGCATGAGCGCCATCATCATCCTCGTTATATGGGGGAATACTGTCCAATCCATGGAGCGTCAACCGGACATGCTCAGGCAATCGATCGGCCACAGTACGCAGGATCGCTGTATGTGCCGACTGCCGACGCAGGCTGCCGGACAAGCCCAGGATATTTATCATTACAGTCATTTAAACACTCACAGTTTGTGGCTTGGGCTTGAGGAGAAAATGCGCGAGCGCGGGCACCAGGATCAACGCCCCCACCATGTTCCAGACGAACATGAAGCCCAGCAAAATGCCCATGTCGGCCTGGAACTTGATCGGCGACAGTACCCAGGTGGTCACGGCCACGCCCAAGGTAATCCCGGTCATCACCACCACCTTGCCAGTGGACAACAGTGCCAGGTAATAGGCATCCGACAGGCTGGAACCATTGCGCAGGTTGGCAAGCGTCACGCTGAGGATGTAGAGCGCGTAATCCACACCGATTCCCACCCCCAGCGCAATCACCGGAAGGGTCGCCACCTTCACACCTATATTGAGCCCCACCATCAAGGCCTCGCACAACACAGAGGTCAGCATCAACGGCAACACCGTGCAGACCACCGCACGCCAAGAGCGGAAGGTGATAAAGCACAGGGCGATGACCGCCGCGTACACCATGAACAGCATCTGGATGTTGGAACGCTTCACGACGATATTGGTAGCGGCCTCGATACCCGCGTTGCCCGCCGCGTTCAAGAATTGGATCTGGTCGCTGTCATGGCCTGCCGCGAACTGCTCGACCGTCTGCACCACGCGGGTGAGCGTGTCAGCCTTGTGGTCGGTGAGGTACACGTACACGGTCAACAAGTCGCAGTTCTGGTTGAACAACTCACGGGGGGCGCGGGTGATGATTGCATTCAGGAGCCCCTGGTTACGGGGAATTTCATACCAGGTCATGCTGCCCTCGTTCATGCCGGCGGCGGCCTGCTTGCTCAGCGCCGCCAGCGAGGTGGTGGACACCACGCCCGGCAGCTGCTGCAGTTGCGCCTCCAGGGCGTCCACTGTTACCAACGTCTGATAATTGGCGCAGAAATACTGCGGGGTCTTAACCATCACCACGTACTTGTCGCTGCTAGCGGAGAAGTTGCTGACCATGAAGCGGTTGTCGGTGTTGTAGCGCGACTCGGGACGCAGCTCCGGTGCGCCGGGATTCAAGTCGCCAATCTTGACGTGAAGACTGATGGCAAAGCCCACCGCCCCCAGCACCCCTCCGATGAGGATCGCGCCGGTGGCCCATTTGCGTTCGGTGAAGCGATCCAGGAAAGCCCAGAGCGGATGCCGTGCGTGATGGGCGTCCAACTGGGAAAAACGGTCGTTGGCGGCTTCCCGTTGCGCCGCCACTTTGCTCACGCCGGTGTATGACAGCAAGATCGGCAGCAGGATCAGATTGGTAAAGATCAGTGTCAGCACACCCAGGGTCGCGGTAACCGCCAGGTCTTGGATCACCGGGATCTTGATGATCATCAACACCGCAAATCCCACGGCGTCCGCCACCAGCGCCATCAGCCCGGTCAAGAACAGCCGGCGAAAGGTGAAGCGCGCCGCCACCAGCTTGTCGGCACCGCGGCCGATGTCTTGCATGATGCCGTTCATTTTCTGGGCGCCATGGCTCAAGCCAATGGCAAACACCAGGAACGGCACCAGGATGGAATACGGATCCAGGTCGAAGCCCAGGGTCGGCAGCAAACCCAGCAGCCAGACCACCGCGATGATCGAGCACAGCAGCACCAGCACTGTGCTGCGCACACAACGGGTGTACCAGAACAACACGAGCCCGCAGATCACCAGGGTCGCGGCGAAGAACAACTGCATTTGCCGCATGCCGTCCATCAGGTCTCCCACCACCTTGGCGAAACCAGTGATGTGAATCTGGATGTCCTGGTTTTCATACTTGGCCCGAATCTGTTCGAGTCGGTTTGACAGTGCGTTGTAGTCCAGCGGAGTACCGTTATCCGAGGTGCTTTCCTGAAGCGGCAGGAGCACGATGCTGGACTTGAAATCGGAGGCCACGAGCTGCCCCACCTCGCCCGAACGCTCGATGTTCTGCTGCACCTGTTCCAGGCTTTTGGCCGAGCCGTCGTAATCGTCCGGGATGACTGGCCCGCCGTCGAAGCCTTCCTCGGTCACGCCAATCCAGCGCGTGGCCGGCGTCCAGAGGGACTTCATGTAGGACCGATCGACACCGGGGAGCAAGAACACTTCGTCATTGATCTTCTTGACCGTTTCCAGGTATGCGGCGCTTAAAATATTGCCCTGCCTGGCCTCGATCGCAATCCGCAAGGTATTGCCGCCCTCTCCCAGCTGGCTGCGGTTTTGCAGATAGTTCTGCACATAGGGGTGATCAGTGGGGATCATTTTTTCAAAGGCGGCATTGAGCTTCAGGCTCAGCGCCTGATAGCCGAGCACCAGGCTGAGCAGCACACAGATGCCCAGCACAATGCTGCGATGATTGAACAGCAATCGCTCGACCAAGGTCCCGGAAGCAGGATCAAACGTCGATGATGCAAGTGCAGGCGAGTGTTCGGCAGAGTGCGTAAAACTGTTCATCGTGACGGCTCCGACGATTCCACTTTCAGGGCGGACGACAGCATGCCCCGCGTGCTGCTGATGATCAGGTCACCGTTCGCCGCTTGCGTCATGCCCGTGAAGTAACGAGGTTGAGATATCTGAAGGGCGGTGGCTTGTGTATCGCCATCGGCAAAACGCAGCACCCGGCCCGATTCGTCTGCCAGCAGGACCGAACCGTCATCAAGACGCAGGCCGCTGGTCAACGTCACCGGCTGCAAGGTGTCGAGGCGCTTCCAGGTCTCGCCGCGATCCCGCGACTCGAAGGCTTTACCACGCAGTCCGAACGCCAGGATCGAATGGTTGTCGGTGACTGCTAGACCGAAGATCGTTCCTTCATAAGGGGGCGGCAGTGCCTCGAAGGACTGGCCCGTGTCGCTGGAACGCAGCAACGTCCCCTGCTCGCCCGTCATGAAGACATCGGTCCCTACCTGCGCGATACCGTAGAGATGCAAACCGTTTGGATTCTCGACGCGGGAGCGAATGGATTGCCAACTGAGCCCGCCGTCATGAGTGACGAAAACAAGACCATAGGCCCCCACCACCCAACCGTTTCGTGCATCGAGGAAAAGCACGTCGAGCAACGGCTTATCCGGCCCTTCATCCATTAACTGTTGAGCCAGGGACAGACGCTCCGGAGCCTGCCCGTCGGTGTCGCGCCTGGCTTGTTCCAGTTCAATTTCGGCAGCCTGGATGCCGTCGAGCTGTTTCGCCCAGGTCATTCCACCATCCGTGCTGTGCAGGACGATCCCCGCATGCCCGACCGCCCAGCCCTGGGTGTGATCGATGAAACGCACCTTGACCAGCGTCACGCTGACCGGCGAACCGACTTGCCGCCAGGTCGCCCCGTTGTCATCCGAGACGATAATGAAACCTCGCTCGCCCACGGCCACCAACCGCTGCCCTGCCCGGGCCACACTGAGCATGACCGACTGAGTTGCCATCGTGCTGTGGATGGCCGGTTGCTGCGGCAATCCAGTCGTTTGCGCTAAAGCCGCCGAGCCATAAACCATCGTCGCCATCCAAAGACTGGCCAAGAAGGCCTTGATGTGACGCGAATACAAAATAGGCATGTCAGAACCCCGATGATGCCGCTCTCTGGAAGCGATGGGCGTGCACCACCTACAGAGAGCCAACGTTTTAGCCGATTGTCGCGAGGCTTAGCGAACCGACCCGGATGCCACCGACGTTCCGGTGAAGAAGTTTTCGGGTTTGCGCGGTATCACGCTGTAGGTTTCCCCATTCAGGCCCTGGACGACGCTGTAGGTCTTGGCCTGCAGGTTGTAGATCACCACAGGCTTGACCACCACCGCCGGGATGGACGGCACCACGAATGGCAACACCTGGGAAACACGCCACAATTTGCCCTCGGCGTCGTAGCCATCCACCAGTGAGATGGTCCAGCTGTCTTCATCGATGAAGAATCGACGCTTGGGCACGGCGTGGCG
This sequence comes from Pseudomonas sp. CG7, assembly GCF_023701885.1. Lineage (NCBI taxonomy): Bacteria > Pseudomonadati > Pseudomonadota > Gammaproteobacteria > Pseudomonadales > Pseudomonadaceae > Pseudomonas > Pseudomonas sp. CG7. The sequence continues at coordinate 204,258 of NZ_JABAEE010000001.1, forward strand.
TTTGCCCGGCGCAACCGTGGCCTCAAGCTCCCAGACACGGTGGAGTTCCCAGCGCACTTTGTTCGCATTCAGGTGGTTGGCGGTAAAGGCATCGTCGCGTTTTTCAGCATGGAATTTGTTGTCGTTGTAGGGGATGAACAGTTCTTTCTTGCCCACCAGTTTCCAGTCGTAGCGATCCGGATGGCCAATGAAGCCGTGCACCTCATCGAAATAGTTGGCGCCTGAAGCGACGAAGTCCGGCGTGTCATAGCCCACGGTTGGCGCACGCCGCACGCGACGTTGGCCGACCAGGTACTGCCAGGCCTCCCGGGGTTGCTGGGCATTGATACTGTCATGGGTTACCAGCGATTCCCCGGCCTTGAACGGTGGCTCGCTGGTCAGGAACCGCAGCAGCGCATACTGCCCGGACCATTTATCCGCAGCACCGTCTTTGTAGTAATACGGGTATTGCCAGTTTTCCACGCCACGACTGGCCAACGTCCGCGTCCCGTCGGCGTTACCGATGACATTGGCGTAGCCCATCTGTATCGATTCGGCTTCGACCCGCAGGAGGAAATTCCAGATCACCTCGTTGCCGTTTTTCGGAATCGGGAACGGGATCCCGCCGTAGCACCCTTCTACTGACAGACCATTGCTGGTGGTCTTGCAATTGGTGGCATTGGCGAAGGTGTTTTGATAGACGCTGTCCGGCGCCGCAGCGCTGCGGTGAGTCGGGTAGACATCAAGGTGGAAGGTGGCGGGGAATTTGGCCAACAGGGCTTTGGTTCCTTCACTCAACTTGTCGGCGTACTGCGCAGCGTTCTTGGCGGTGATCTGCAACAGCGGTTTTTCGCCGGGAAACGGATCGGCAGGCACATCGCCGAACTTGGCCCCGGCGACATCCTTGGTCAAGCCGCCGGTCCAGGCCGGGATCGAGCCATCGGCGTTGCCAGCTTTTTCGGCGCCCATGGGCGTCAGCGTGGTCTTGAGCTTCGCCGCCTCGTCAGGACTGACCGCTGCCAGCGCGGTACCGACAGAGAGGGAGATCGACAGAGTGGACAGCAACAGCAGTTTAATTTTTATCATTATCAGGGCCCGCCTGTTCTTTGCTTAAAAGGTTCGCTGGATCGAAAACGCCACGAAATCCCGGTCTTTCATGTTTTGCTGATAGGTGAACGAATTGGCTGAATTGATGACGGGCCCGGCCTCACCAAAGAAGTTGGTGTAGCTCAGCGAGGCGTACCACTGCTTCTTGTAATCGGCCTTGAGACCCAGGGTCAGGTCGCCGCCATGTTCCGGGCCAAATGCCTGGGGCGTGACGGAAGAACGCCCGGACGGGTTATAGCCAAGGGTGATCGGCGCTTGGACGTCGATGCCAGGAAAAACCTGGAAGTATTGCGGTTCAAACGTGAAGCGCATGGCGAACGCATCGCGCGTGGTGTTGGGGTCCAGTTGATCGGCGTTCTTGGTCACGCTCAGCCGTCGGTTGAACGCCAGTTCACCCACCAGGGAAGCGCCGTCCCACAACGCGGATCCGCCGTAGACATTGATCATCGATACCTGGGCATGCCACGACCGACCAATGGGATACGCGGGGTTGGAATCGTTGTCGGCGTCCATGCCAGTGACGATGGTGCCGCCGACACCCGCCAGGGGCGTATCGAGCCTGATCGATGTTTCACCGGCAATATTGGCCTCGCCCACCAGCGTACTGAAGCTGGCACCAAAGACCTTCACGTCCTCGGGATAGACGTTGATAAACGAGTCGTCGGCCCCCGGCACCAGCGCGGCCGGGCGGAAGTAGAACACCGGTGTTTTTTCGTGATACTTCGCGGCGTAGAGCCCGAACTCCCAGTCCTCCACCGCGAATTTCAATTGTGCGCCGAACTGCCCGGAGTCCCTCGCCTCCTTGTCTTTGCCATGACGCAACTCACCCGTGGGGAAGAACACCCGCTCCCCGCCTTCACCCACAAAGTCCGCACCGCTGAAGTAGCTACCTGCGGCGGGCAGACGGGTCTTGTTCCATTCAAATTGGTAGTAAGCCCCCACGCTCACGGTGTCGTTCAGTTGCCAGTTGCCAGACACCTGCTTGGTGGGCATCAGGATTTCTTTGAATTGGGAACCGGGGACTGATTGAAGCTTCACCAGGTCCACGGTGGACTGGGCGTTGGCAATGCCGTTGGCGCCGAAGAACAGGCTTTCACCGTAAATCTGGGTGAACTGCCCGAGCCGCCCGGACAACGAGGTCGTGCCGATTTCCGTCGAACCATAGACAAACGCGTCGAGGATTTCAGTCCGTTGGCCATGGATACGGCGGGTGTCGCTGGTGAATTCATCGTGGTCGACACTCACCGAGTTGGCGGTGCCCGGCGAATCGTTGTCATTGTCCTGACTGTAGACGTTGTCGTACCAGGACGCCGCACTGAGGCGTGCACCGACGTCTTTGTACTTGATGTCGAATTCGGAAAGGATGTCCAGACGATTGGAAATCAGACCGCGATCGAAATTTCGATCGCCGTCGTCCAGGTTGGGATTGCTGTTGGAGGTCCCAGGGCCCACCGCCACCTTGTGATCGAGTTTGTTCACGCGCCAGGCGTTGCTGTACTTGATGGTGTTGTCCCAGGTCGCCGAAAGGTCGGGATTACCGGTATCGATCTGGAACGCTTGCGCCTGGGTTGAAAGGCCCAGCAGTACCGTTGCGCTGACTGCGCAAGCAAGGCTGGAGACCGGCAACGGGCAGAACCGCTGGTTGGCTGTTTTCATGAAGATGTTCCTGTTTTTTTGTTTTTGTAAAAGGTCATCCACTCGCAGCATTGGCCGCGAATACCGCTGGCGTCGCCACAATGCGTAAAAATGCTTTTATTGCACTCAGTATCACTTTGTGCACAAAAACTATCCCTGCGCAAAATCAAAGTCAAGCGGATTCAGGCGGGCACCGCGCGTTGAGGGTTGAGAGAAGGAGGGACAGCAGGCAGTGGCCCGAAAGACCTGGCAGAAAACCCCATCGACAGCAGGCGCTTAATCAGTCTTTGCACTAAACTTTGTTTTGCGCATAAAATGCGTTTAGTGCAAATTTAAGGACGACTCCGACCATGATTCACTCTCCCAGCGTTCCGCTGATCGATGTCGCGTTGACGAAGATGAAAAAAGCGATCGTCTGTTGTGAGCTGGCCCCCGGTGAAAAGCTCAAGGTCGCAGAGTTGTCCAAGACCTACGGACTCAGCAGCTCGCCGATTCGTGACGCCCTCAATCGACTGACCCAGGACGGTGTGGTTGAGGCCAGCGATAACAAAGGCTTCAGAGTTGCCCCGATTTCCGGCACTGATTTTCGCGACATCACGCGCATGCGCTGCCTGTTGGAATGCGAGGCGTTGGCCGATGCCATCCAACAGGGCGACGACGCCTGGGAAGCCGATGTGCTCGGGGCATTTCATCGCCTGAATCTGGTCGAGAAAAAACTCGGCAGCGGTGTGCTGGTACTCGATGATGAATGGTCGACCCGACACAAGGCCTTTCACTTCGCCTTGTTTGCGGCGTGTCCATCGCCCCTGCTGTTGAAGATGATCGACTCGCTGTTTGATCGGGCCGAACGCTACCGACGCTTTTCCGCCCAGCAGCGCATTACCCAGCGGCACAAGGGCAACGAGCATCAGAAGTTGATGGAAGCGGCGCTGGCTCGCGACTCCGAGAAAGCCGTCACCTTACTGCGCAATCACATCCAGGAAACCCTGGGCCGGATCGTAGAAGCCATAGAGCGCCGACAAGCCACGCTTCAATAAGCCTCATGTAAAAAAACCCTTCGCCTGGCACTGTTTTCGTGGACAGTGCCAGGCGAAGGGCGTGTTGCCTTTCAGGCGTTAAGCCTGTGCGAACCTGATCGTCTTATCGCAAACACCGCCTTGGGCCGGCGCGGGCTTCTGCGGCGGCTTGCACCACAGCGCAAGCTCCATGCCCTCGAGCAATGCCATCGCCCAGGCCACCGTGACCGCCCCGCCATACACGTAGTGATCGGGCCGCACGATCACCACATTACAGCCTCGCTGTTCCAGCCATTGCGCTAGCAACCCATCGACTTCCTGGTACTCATCGACAGCACGAGCCCCTGATTGCTCAGGGTTAACCAACCGTACGACGTGGATAGGCAAGCCTTTAAGCGACTGGCTGCTACGCAGGCACCTCAACAATGCACTGGCATCGAAACCGGGGGCAACGACCACGCGAAACGCCTGACCGGTAAATTCATCGAGCAAGGCCTGCTTGCCGGCATGGTTGATCACCATTGGCTGGGGAAACAGCTCTCCGGCTGGAGACACCTGCGCGATAAACCCTTGGGACAGACCGGGGATCAGCGATTGCCGGATGGTCCCGCCCGGGTTCTCCTTCATATGTTCGATCAGCCGTGCGTCCCGCTTCGCGGCCCTTTCACTGTCGCGCTCGCAGATCACACCACCGAACTCCTTGGCCGCCAGGGTAGTCTGGCGCACATGAGGGATCCGCTCGGTCTGATACGTCTCCAGAAAATCCGGAGCGGCCAGTCCCTCTTTCACCAGAGCGATTTTCCAGACCAGATTCAAGGCATCGCGAATCCCCTGGCACATGCCTTGTGCCAGGAATGGCGGCGTCATATGGGCCGCGTCTCCAAGGAAGAACACCCGGTCGGCTTTCCACTGCTCGAGGATCAATGCATGGAATCGGTATGCCGAAGCCCGCCATAACTGATAGTCCTGCTCCGGCAGCCAACGGGCAATCAGCTTCTTGATCGTTTCAGGCTGTGAGATTTCCGAAGGTTGCTCGTCCGGATTGATCATGAATTCCCAGCGACGATGTCGCCCGGGGCCGACCACAAAAGTGCACGGCCTGGCCAATTCGCAGAACTGTACGTTGGTCTTCGGCAGATCCTCCCCCGCCCCTTCGTTGAGGATCACATCGACCACCAGCCACGGCTCGTCGAATGCGAGGTCGTCCATCTTCAACCCCAGTCCGGTGCGGATCGGGCTGGTGCCACCATCACACGCCAGCACATGGGCGGCAGTGACCGTGCGCTCGGTCCCATCCTTCGCCTGGATACGGACATTCGCCTGGGACTCAGCAGAGTTGACCGACAACACCTCAGCGCCAAGCTCAACGGTTACCGAATTAAAACTGGTGATTTTTTCACGAAGTGCGCGCTCCACCGGCGGCTGGGAAAACACATAGTTCGGCGCCCAACCCAGTGGAAAAGGCGGCTGGGCAGCGTCAATGCGCTTGATCAACTGTGAACCGGTCGTGCGGTATTCCGAAGGGCGGTAAGGCATGACATGTTCGGCAATGTTCTCAGCCAGGCCGATATTGCCGAAGACGCGCATCACTTCATGGTCAAAGCCCATGGCCCGAGGGTTGGCATAGACCGTTTCGGACTTGTCCACCACCAGGGCATTGAGCCCCCACAGACCGGCCAGATTGGCACACAAGGCACCCACCGGTCCCATTCCAACAATGATGACATCGTAGTCCATCGTCTACTCCGCTTCTTGTAGTTGTCGATTGCGAATGCTGGTTGATGCAATCACGACGCCTGTTCATCAACCAGATATCGTCTTTACCGAACAGAACGATCAGGCGATTCGGACCCGCTGCTCCTCAATCTTTGTGCGAATGGAGTCCATCCATTGCGCGCGCGTCTGGAACTCTGGACGGCGCCTGCACATTGCCTCGGTCTGGGCCAGAATGACCTCGGTCGGTAGCTCGAGATCCAGAGGTTCCTTGCACGGCTGAGCGGTATAGAACGGTGTATCGACATACATCTCGACGGGGTTGCCTTCAGGGTCCTTGAAATAAATCGACCAGGCATTCCCGTGGTCCACTTGGGCGATGCCCTCAATGCCGCTTTTTTTAGCGAATTGATAGTACGCCTTCAGGTCATCTAACGAATTGAGCAGGAACGACAATTGATTGATCGGGTTGAAGGGCAAATCAACGGGCTTGCCGTCAAAGAGCACGACCTGATGGTGCAGTTCGGGATTCTGTGTCATGAAGAACAGACGATGCCCGGTCGAGGCCACGCCTTTGTCGCTGACGATGAAACCCAGGATGCGGCAGTAGAAATCGACCATCCGATCCAGGTCTGAGCAGAACACGCCGGAATGGGTGAAATTGATGGTAGGTAATGCGGGCATGTGGAACCTCCAGTTTTTATGATTGTGTAGAGGACAACGCTCAGGCTTCGTCAATAACGCCGTTCGAAAGGGTCCCGATTTCAGTGATGACCACTTCGAAGACATCGCCGGGTTTCAGGAAAATCGGCGGTTTACGCTTGAAGCCAATCCCGCTCGGGGTACCGGTTGCCAAGATGTCGCCCGGGTTCCACGGCAGTGCCTTGGACACGTAGGAAATCAAATGAGGAATGTCGAAAGCCAACTCCGAAAGGCTGCCTTCCTGCAGTTGTTCGCCGTTGAGAACCCCCCGCACCACCAGCTTACGGTAATCGGAAATTTCCGACGCTGGAATGATCCAGGGGCCCAGTGCGCCAGTTTTTCTGAATGTCTTACCCATGCCGTACTGGTGCGTATGGAACTGCCAATCCCGCACGCTGGCATCGTTGAAACAGGTATAGCCCGCCACATGGTCCATGGCATCGGCCGGATCGATGTGCGCGCCACCCTTTCCAATGACGACGGCCAGTTCCGCTTCGAAGTCGAACTGCTCCGACACTTTTGGCCTGACCAGAGGTTCGCCGTGGGGCAATAGCGTTTCGGCAAATCGCTGGAATATCACCGGAAACTCCCCGACCTTCCTGCCGGCCTCTTCGGCGTGAGCCACATAGTTGATGCCCACGCAGATCACCTTGCCGGGATTAGGGATGACGGCCTCCAGTTGAATGCTGGAAAACGAATAATCGGCCTGGGCGGTCTCGACGATCTTGTGTGCCTCCTGTACCAGCAATCGATTGGCCAGAAAGGAGGCGAGGTCCGGAACCTGCGCAAAACGACGGGTCAGCTCGATCACCCCGTCACCTGACACGGCGCCAAAATGGGCCTTCCCTTCTTTGCGGTACGAAATCAGCTTCATATTCCTCTCCTATTTTTATGCACAAAAACTAATTTCTTGCACCATACATCATTAAATGCATAATGCAAAAGGTCGCGAAAAAAATAATGAGTCCGATAAGGCTCTTGGTTCTGGAGGCAAGCATGTCGCTGGTGATGGTTCGTAAGATCAAACTGGACGTTGAAGAAATCTTTCACGAGGGAGGCCCGCGTGCGTCAGCTCCGTTGCGCATTGCGGTAGCCACCGCCGTGGTCGCCAATCCCTACGCCGGCAGGTATGAAGATGATCTGCTGCCCTTCATGCAGGAGCTCAGGGGGTTAGGCGCACAACTGTCGGAGCAGTTGATCCAGGCGTTGGGCGGTGCTTCGCAGGTTCAGGCTTATGGCAAGGGTGCAATTGTTGGTGAAGCCGGCGAACTGGAGCACGGTGCGGTCTGGCACGAAGCCGGCGGCTGGGCGATGCGTGAAGCATTGGGCAATCCCAAGGCAATCGTTCCAGCGGGCAAGACTATCGGTGGCCTTGGTTGCCGGGTGATGATTCCGCTGGGGCATATCCAGGCAGCTTATGTCCGCAGTCATTTCGGTGTGGCGGAAATGACCGTGTGGGATGGTCCTCGCCGTGGCGAAATCGCTTTTGGCCTGGCCATGGCCACCGGCGGCAGGATTCATGCGCGGCTGGGCGGCCTGAGTGCTGCCGAAGTGAAGGGCGAAGACGGGTTACGTTGATGCCAGGGTTTTGAAGCGTCGCTCCACGGATTACGTACTACGACAAAAATAATATGAGTATCGGAGAACATCATGACTGCAAAAACGATGCGCGCCGCACGCCTGTATGAAGGCGGCAAACCCATGGTCATCGAGCAGTTGCCCGTACCGGGCATTCGTCCAACTGAAGTGCTCGTCAAGATCAAGGCCTGCGGAATCGTCCCCAACCTCCATAACATCCTGACCAACTGGGTTAAATGGTTCCCCCAAAATCCTCTGCCGAAACTGCCGGCGACCTTCGGCCTTGACCCAACGGGAGTCATCGAGGCAGTAGGCGAACAGGTCTACGACTTCAAGGTTGGTGACCGGGTCTACGTCAATCCGGGCCGCCATTGTGGTTCCTGCCGAGCCTGTCGTGCGGGCAATACCATCGCTTGCACTGCCTATACCTTCAATGGCTATTTCGGTTTCACGCCAAAAAGCCAGCGCATGTTCGAAGACTATCCATACGGTGGTCTTTGCGAGTACATCCCTGCTCCGCAATACAGCCTGGTGAAACTGCCCGATAACCTCAGCTTCGAGACTGCCGCGCGACTGGGCTACCTGGGTACCGCCTACAAGGCAATGCTCAAGGCCAATGTCGGGCCTGGCACCACCCTGCTGATCAATGGCATCAGCGGCACGCTCGGCCTGGGTGCCGTCGCCCTGGCGCTGGCGATGGGCGTTCGCAAGATCCTAGGCACGGCCCGCAACCAGGAGCTATTCCAACAGGTGAAAGATCTCGCCACGCCAGGCCGGATTGAAATCCACACCCTGGGTACGCTGCCAACCAATGAGTGGGTCAATGAAGTTACACGCGGTGAAGGTGTCGATGTGGTGATCGATGCCCTGGGCCCAGGCGCACCCCACGAGACCCTGACCCAAGCCCTCAAATCCATTCACCGCGGCGGTCATCTGGTCAACATCGGTGCTATCGCAGGTGAGGTCCCAATCGATCTGCACTGGATCATGGACAACGACATCCAGATCAGTGGCTCGGCCTGGTTCACCACAGGTCAAGGACAAGCCATGGCGGACATGGTGGAGTCTGGAACGCTGGATCTTTCGTTCTTCGAAAACACGGCCTTCAGCCTTGAAAAGGTGAACGACGCGATTACCGGTATCGAAAATCGCCAGGGAGGCTTCAGCAACTACGTGATCTGCCCCTGACATTAACGAAACCCGTTCAACACAACGGCGGGCACCGTGATGCCCGCCCACCGAACCCAGGGGAATGCCATCAAAATCCGAAGAGTCGTCACCGGTCTGGATACCACAGGCCAATCCGTATTCATCAGCGATGACGCTGCCCCACGCGCTTGCTCCTTTGCGACCATTCCCGGCCATGCCATGGCGCATCTGTGGTCAACCGGTTCAACGAACGGCACGCAACAGGACCCCACCCTGGGGTACCCTCCGCTCGTGCCCGGGCCGGGCGAAACCAGTCTGGCGATCTATGACTTCCCGCCGGACACGGTGATGCAGAATCCGACGGATGCCGGACAGATGGTCGAGGAGCTGGGCGGTGCCCTGCCCGGTTTGTTCGAATGCTTTGAACCGGACCACCCGGGCATGCACACGACCCCGACCATTGACTACGGCATCCTGCTCCAGGGTGAACTCTGGCTGGAACTGGACAATGGCGAACAAAAGCTGATCCGGCCCGGAGAGATTGTCATCCAGCGTGGAACCCGACATGCCTGGCGTAACAAGAGCGATCAAATCGCCCGCGCGCTATTCGTGATGATCGGCATGAAGCGTGACTAGTCGACACACACTTTCCCCCGAACCTTAGGTGCTCAACATGACCCTGCAGCACATTGCAGTGATTGGCGCCGGCACGATGGGCAGTGGAATTGCCCAAACCTGCGCGGCAGCCGGCCATACGTTATTGCTCATCGATATCAATGAACAGGCGCTCGGCCGGGGCCTGCAAATCGTGCAAAAAAACCTGGACCGGCAAGTTGAAAAAGGGACACTCCTCCCCGCGCAAGCCATCGAGCCCCTGCAACGTATCCATACCTCGACCCATTACACCGACTTGGATGAAATGGACGTAGTGATCGAAGCGGCCACGGAGGACTTGATACTCAAGCGCAAGATCTTGCAGCAAGTTGACACCCATGCTCGCCTGGATTGCCTGATCGCCAGCAACACTTCATCGCTATCGATTACGGAATTGGCGGCGAGCATCGAGCACCCGGAACGCTTCATGGGGATTCACTTCTTCAACCCTGTGCCGATCATGGGCCTGGTGGAGCTGATCCGTGGCTTACAAACCAGCGACGCGACCTGCTCCACCGCCGGGGCACTGGTCGAACAGTTGGGCAAGACCGCATTCCACACCCAGAATCGCCCGGGCTTCATCGTCAACCGAATCCTCATTCCGATGATCAATGAAGCGATCTTCGTCCTTCAGGAAAACGGCGATGCCCAGGCAATCGACGCCAGCATGCGCCTGGGCTGCAACCAACCGATCGGACCGCTCGCATTGGCTGACCTAATTGGCCTGGATACCGTGCTGGGAATTCTGGACAACCTGCAAATAGGTTTTGGCGATCCGAAATACAGGCCCGCCCCGCTGCTCAAAGAGATGGTCGCTGCAGGATTGCTAGGCAAAAAATCAGGACGTGGCTTTCATGTCTATAGCTGAAACTCGCGGTGGGTATGACACGATCCGGGAACGGGCCCTGGAGCTTTTCGTCAGCAAGGGATTCGGACAGGTCAGCATGCGCGAACTGGCTCGCCACGTGGGTATCGCCCCTGGCTCGCTGTACAACCATTTCCCCAGCAAACAAGCCCTGTTGTTCGATCTGATCGAAGAGTTCTACGAAGAACTCCTCATGCTGGTTCAGCCCGTGCGGCAACGAACGGCTGGCGCCCACCCACTGTTGGACCTGATTGCCGCCCACTTACAGCTGCACCGTGAGCGGCCCCTGCATTTTCGACTGGCATTACAGGGTTTTGCCTACCTCGACACCGCTCAGAAGCAACGCATCACCCTCAAACGCGTCAGCTATGAACACGCGTTTCTGCGCGCGGTATTCAGCGATACCTTAAGTGCACAAGAAACAGCTGCAGCGGTCGGGCATGTCATCACGCGTTTTCTCAACTGCCTGCCGGGTTGGCTCGAGGGACACCCGCTGGCTGATGAGGTTAATACCCACCTGATCGAGCGGCTGATCAAAGGGGCTGTGCAAGAATGCTCGGCACAGCCTCAGATCAGCGCCCCGCCTGACACTCATCCCAAACACCACGCATCAGTTCCTTCAGCATCAGCGCCTCGCCCCAGCGATCCGTTATATCGCGCCCATCATGCCTCGTGATCGCATAGGGTGGCGGGCCAAGCTCGCAGGTGAAGGAGAGGATCGCGGGTGTGTTCGGTCGCGCCTGCCAATCCTTGATTCCGTAGCGCCACCAGCCCAGAAACCGGTCCAACCAGGGACGATGCTGGGCGAAGGTCAAGGGCACCTGGACCTGCTCGCTATTAGCGACCCGCCCATGAAAACCCCAACTGTGTCGTAGGATGGTGTGAATCTGTTCGTCGTCTTCGGCCGCGGCCGACTCAGGCAATTCGCGGCCCACGACGTAATGGGACAAGTCAGCCAACAACTTGAGGTCTGGCATCTGCGCGAGCAAATCGAGGGTGAACAACAGGTCACTGGTGAGACGATAGCGGTGGGTTTCCAGCATGCCCTGTCCTCTCCCCTCACTGCCCTGCAGGGTTGGACGGTACGGCGTATCGACCCGCTCAGCGCTCTGTCTGCCCTCATCGCGAGCGCGGTCACCTGTTTGCTCATTCAAGCTGGTCACCGTGCGGGTTAGCATCAACCAATGGAAGGAGGAGCAACCTTCCAGGCTTGGACGGGAGGCCCTCCACCAGCCCAGTCAATCGATCAGTACGTAAGCGTCGACGAGCTTAGTATCCGTGATCAGCCAGGCGGAAAAGAGATCTTCAAGCTGAAGCTTGGAGACAAAATTCAGCTCTTTAGCTAAAGCAAGGGCGATGCTGGCCGATAATTCATTCAAAGATGCCAGGGATCGTAGGCGTTTGATCTACTGGATCGACCTATCATGCAGCTCCTTCCCTTTCAAAGCCTGCGGGCGAAAATTGCGATTATTGTCGCCCTCGCCGTGCTGGTACTCACTTGCATCTTCGGCAGTGTCATTGGTGCATCCGCGATTTCCAGGCATAAAGAACAGACAGGGCATCAGCTCGTTGAGTATGCCGCCTCGATGATCGACCGGCTCGATCGTGACATGCACAGCCGCTCCAAGGAACTCGGCGTCCTGAGCGCACTGGAGGCACTGCGCGACCCTGCGAACATAGGTGAAGCAAGAAGGCTGCTCAACCACCTTAATACCCAGTTTCCGAGCTATTCATGGATCGGGCTCACCGACGCCCAAGGCACTGTCGTTGCTTCCACCGGCCGTTTGCTTGAAGGTGTCAGCATTGCGCATCGGCCAGTGTTCATGGAGGGGCAGGACAAAACGTTTGTCGGCGACGTACACGAAGCGGTAATGCTCGCAAAGCTTTTGCCGAACCCTTCGGGAGAAGCAATGAAGTTCGTCGACATCAGCATGCCAGTACAGGATAAAGCCGGAAACTTTATCGGCGTACTGGCCACCCACCTATCTTGGCAGTGGGCCGCAGAAATAGGTCGAACCATGTTCGAACCTCTGAAGAACAGCCTTCCCGGTTTGGAGTTTCTAGTCATCAGCAAAGACGGCATAGTCCTACTCGGCCCCAAACATCTGATCGGTAAACCTAGTGAGTCGGGCATTCACCACAACAGTGAAATCCGCTGGTCAGTCAGCCAATGGCAGGATGGAAAAACCTATGTGGTAGGAGCTGCTGAAAGCAAAGGACTTGATGGCTACTCTGGTTTGGGCTGGACCGTTGTGACACGTCAGCCGGCAGAAGTCGCTTTTGCTGAGGCAAATGGCCTCCGCGCCGAAATACTTCTTTGGGGAGGCATGTTGTCCATCGCCTTTGCTGTGCTTGGATGGTTCGTAGCCGGTGTCATTACTGGACCACTAAATCGAATAGCTGAGGCTGCTACGCTTCTCTCCGAAGGGGCCGATGCAGACATTCCGCTGGTGAAGGGCAGTATTGAAGTAGAAAAGCTGAGCATGGTCATTCGGCACCTAGTTGAAAGCCTGACGCAAAAGAAGGGCCAATTGGCTCTCATCAAGGGGGTAGCCTATCGCGATACGGTGACAGGTTTGCCCAACCGCGCTGCGTTGGAGAACTACGTCAAGAATATAGAAAATGAGCTCGGTCAGCGGCCTGCTTTTGGCGTGTTATGCCTGGATCTGGATGGCTTCAAGCCAGTGAACGATCGTTTTGGACATGCCGTTGGTGATGCCCTGCTTCATGCAGTTGGCCTACGTCTTTCAGCAACCGTGCGCGACGGTGACATTGCGGTACGCCACGGCGGTGACGAGTTCGTCTTGCTGCTACGGTTGAGGGCCGGCGAATCATTGGCAAACGTACAGAGCGCTGCTCAACGCATCATTGCAAAGCTCGCAGAACCGGTCCCGCTTGCAGGCGAGGTGATCAGGGTGGGCTGTAGCATTGGGGGCGCACTGTGGACCGAGGGTGATTTTGCCGACATGTTGGGTAAGGCAGATGAAGCACTGTACGGGGCTAAGCGTGCTGGCAAATCACAAGCGCGGTTTTACGAGCCTGGAGGAGCTGAAAATACCTCAATCAGCGAGACTGAGCCGGTGAAGGCATAACTTGGTAACACCTCATTTTTCAATCATTTATTCGTTTTAATATCCTGGACGTTAAGAGACGGATTGTAATGAGCAGCTATCTGCCGAGCTCACATCCCTGGCATGTCTGTACATATCTTGTGCGACAGGCACCGCATCCAAGCCAAGATTACACAGAGCACGAAGGGGCTGTCAGCACCGTATCAGTTTCACCAGCACCACACCGCTAGCGCCGAATGGGCGCAAAAATGTTTGTCAGGCTGGCCATCCCGACGGAGCGAGGCCGCCTTTTTTTGACCACTACCTCTCTCTTGATGCCGTTCCCTCATTAGGCCAACATCGTTGGATATCCAAGAGCGTAATCGTCAATGCCTAATCGTAAAGCAAGCCTCCTTTTCGCCACGGGTGCCGCGACGCTTGTCATGGCCGTCACTGCGGCCGTGGGCCCCACCACATTATTTTGGACAAATGAAACGCGCCTGGAGCGAAGCGTTGTTGAGGCCCAGATAGATCGCATCCGCAATGTTCAGAGCTTGTTAGTTGATGCTGAGACCGGTGAGCGTGGTTATGCCTTGACCGAAAAGGGTGGCTTTTTACAACCTTACTATATCGCCGTATCCCAACTGCCTTCGGCCCTCAAGAGCCTGCGCGTATCTTATCAAGGCGATCCAGCCGAAGAGATCGGGCGCGTTGACGAATTCATCCGCCACGCTGAACTGAAAATGGCGCACCTGGATCAGGTGGTGAAGCTGGTAAGCCTTCACGGGAACGATGCAGCAAAAGCGGAGATCGCCGCGGGTGGTGGCAAAGATCTGATGGACACCGTGCGCACCCTCAGCGCAGACCTCATTGCAGACGAAACAAAGGAACTCGCGGCGCTAGAGCGCGAACTCTTAAGCAACATCCGCTGGGCCGTCGCGATTTCTATTGTCAGCTTTATCGTTACCCTAGGTTTAGGTCGTTTTATCTACTTATCCATGCGCCGTAGTGTTCGTCGTCAATCGGAGTCCGCCACTACAGCAATCCTGGCCAGCGATCAATTGAGCCATAGCCTGGAGCGCTTGAAACGCCGTAACGGGGAGATCGGCCTCCTCGCAGACATGGCGAGGCTGCTGCAGACAGAGTTGTCCCAGATGGAAACACTCCAGCTAGCCAGTACTTATTGCCAGCGATTGATACCGGCCAGTGAAGGGGAGTTTTTTCTCTATCGCAACTCGGCTGATGTCCTGCAACACGCTGCGTCGTGGGGACAGGCTCAGGAGAAAGGCGCGGATGTTATACTCAACCCCAAGGATTGCTGGGCGATCAGACGAGGGCGATGGCATCTGACCGAGCATCGCCACGATTTTTGCTGCCCCCATTACCCAGCCGCGTCGGACACCGAGCAAGTAACCGATTGTTGTCTGCCGTTAATGGCGTATGGCGAGATTCTGGGGCTGTTGCATATCCGTCAAGTCGGCCTGCGGGACTTGTCCGAGGAGGGTCTGCACGTCGCTGAAGCCGTGGCCGAACAAACCGCGTTAGCGTTGGCGAATGGCAGGATGCGCCAGGTACTGGAAACCCAGTCCATCAAGGATCCGCTGACGGGGCTGTACAACCGGCGCTTCATGGATGAGACGCTCAAGCGCGAACTCGCGCGCTCCGAGCGCAACGGCTCTTGCCTGAGCGTCATCATGCTGGACCTCGATAACTTCAAGCAGTTGAATGACTCTTACGGACATGCAGCCGGCGACGCCGTGCTGCGTGCGGTCTCCGCGTTGATCGTGCAATCGCTCAGGTCATCCGATATTGCCTGTCGCTTTGGCGGCGAGGAGCTGATTGTGATCCTGCCGGAATGTTCAGCCGAAATCGCGGCGTCACGAGCCGAAGCCATACGTGCGTCCTTGGGAGAGACGAGCCTCACGGAGCACGGTCAGACATTCAAGGTGACGGCTTCGTTTGGGGTCGCTTCCACAGAAACCGGCGGGGACGATCAAGGCTCTCTTTTGAAAGCGGCTGACTCGGCGCTTTACGCGGCCAAGCGATTGGGGAAAAACAGGGTTGAATCTTGGCCTGTACTGAAAAAGTGAACTGTACAAGTTGCAAGAACGCGCTGCGCTATTAGTCGTCAAAGATGTCCATCAGGCAGTAAGAGGATATATACCAATCTAATACATGACGCTTTACCGCCTGGCGCAAGCGTTGAACCTGGGTCTCATCGGCGTGATCATGCGCGTTCAGCCGGTAGTTTTTGACGCTGCGCATCGACTATCGACTGGGTTGCACGCGTGTCTTTCCGAGTCAGCGCGACGGTGTCGAGCAAGTGGCGCCATCATAATGCGATACAGCGGAGCGGTGATTGCAGTGCTGGGAAGCTATGGGGAGCGTCTCTGTCTTGTTATTTAAAAATGGAAGTCCTCAGAGCCGGCGTGGCAATGGCTTTTCGACAGGTGGCGTGGCCAATCACTTCTCAATAATCTCGCCGCGCATCAATGCCAGCCGTGCGATCAGCCGATTTTGCACTGGCACCGGAACACGCTGTTCATCCATTGCAGCGATCAGGTCTTCAACCAAGGCATTAAAATCACTGCGGCTGATGTTCTGCCCCTTGTGACTCTCGGCCATGCTGTCACCGGTGTAGGTGCAGGGGCCGCCGGTTTCTACGCAAAATTGCTCGATCAATTTGTCGCGCAGCCGCTCGATATCAATCTTGCGAAAGCGCTCTACGATACGTTCATCACGCGCGATGTTCAGCAGCATGCCCTCGACGATCCGGGTGATCCCCGCCTGTGCGCCGAGATCTTGATAGAGCGAGTCGTCCTTGGGCAAGGATTGTGCGCAGGCGCTCAACAGCCCGATCAGCACCAGAAGGGCAATGCGCATCAAAAACTCCCCTGGACCGAAAGATATATGCCGTTCTGGCGGTCGAGCGTCGCGATTTCGCCCAGCCGCGCGTAGGCCAGCACCACCGACAGATGTTTATTGGGAAAGTAACCGACGAACAGATCAGCCCAGTCACTTTCCCCGGCAAAGGACAGGTTGTCCGGTTTCTGCCGATACTCGACGCCCAATGCCCAGCGCGGATTGAGCAGCACCGCCAGGGAGCCCTCCTTCAGCACGCTATGGGTATCGCGACGGTCACCGCCGAACCCGAGCACCCCCAGTTCATTGGCGCGGCTGTAGCGCAGGCTGCCATTGAGCAGCAGGTTGTAGCCAAACGCCCCGCCAATGAACAACCGGCTGGCAGCGAGATAGCCTTCGGTGTCGCTGTCCCGCCTGGCGCCGCCCAGGCTCGGGATCAGGAAGTTGTTCTGGTGTTTGTACGCCAGACCAAGGGAGACCTGCGGCAAATCGTCGTAGATTACGTCACCGAACAAACGCACCATCATGGCAAAGATGTCTAGACCGAGGTTATCGTCGGGCAGGTTCAGCTTGTTCACCAGCGAACCCAGGTCGAAACGCTGCCGGGCGAAAGACAGCTCGACCCGGTTGTCGTATGCCACGGCCAGCCCGGCGACATCCAGCCGATAATCCGGCAGATTGACCGAGGTCGCGAACGCAGTCGCCCCCCATTGGTTTTTTTCGCCGTACCCGGCCAGCACTGCCCACGGCGTGATTCCGCCGCCGGCGGCACCCTCCAGGCTGCTGGCGCCACCGGTCGCGATCAAACGCCCGCCGTCGGCAGCAACGGCCTGAAGGGCGAGGCCTGTGCAACAGGCGATCGATAGCCACAGACGTAAAGTCATGATGCTCAATGAACCAGCGATGAATGGAGATTCAAAGGCAACGCCACCCAGGCCTCGAACGCCGCGGCGGTCAGCGGTCGGCTGATGAGATAGCCCTGCGCGGTATCGCAATGCCAACGCTCGAGTAACCTCAGACTGTGTTCATATTCAACGCCTTCGGCAACGACCTTGAGCCCCAGGTTATGACTCATTTCGATGGTCGAGCGAACGATTACTGCGTCTTCGCTGGTGTCATGCAGGTCCCGGACGAACGACTGGTCGATTTTCAACTCTTGCACCGGCAGTCGCTTGAGGTGCGCCAAGGACGAATAGCCGGTGCCGAAGTCATCCACCGACAGACTGATGCCGCAATCGCGCAACAGATGGAGGTTCTTCACGGCCCGCTCGGGCTCGCGCATGACAGCGCTTTCGGTGACTTCAAAAACCAGCTGCTCGGCTGGCAGCCGATGCGTGCGCAGCAATGCCACGACGCGAACAGGCAGGTCGTCGCTGATCAGGTCCTCGGCGGAGATGTTCAATGACAGCTGCAAGCATAAGCCCCGCCCGTTCCACTCCGAGAGCTGACGCATCCCCTCATTGATCACCCAGTGGGTCAGCGCCTGAATGCTTCCGGTCCGTTCCGCCAGCGGAATGAATTCGGCTGGAGAGATCGGGCCCAGTTGCGGATGTTGCCAGCGCAACAGGCCTTCAGCCTGGTGGACATGACTCTTCAGAATGTCCATCTTGGGCTGGTAATGCAGGAGCAGCTCACCGTTGTTCGCCGCGTGGCGCAGGTCACGAATCAGGGCGATCTGGCGGCGGTGAGCCAAATCACGCCCGTGCTGATAAATCTGTAGATGACCCGGCATCTGCGCCGCGTCTTTCATGGCAATGGAGGCGCGTTCCAGCAGGGTCTGCGCGTTTTGCCCATCCGCCGGAAAGGCCGCTATTCCAAGCCTGCAGTCCAGGGCCAGGTCGTGACCGTTGATGTGCTGGGGCTTGAGCAATACTTGCTGCAACCTGTCCGCCAAGGCGACCGCCGCATCGCTGTCCATCCCATCGAGCAGAACCAGGAATTCCTCGGCGATCAGATGCGCCACGGTGTCGCCAGGGTGCAACAGGGGTTGGGTTTGCTGGCCGGTCTGACGGAGCAACCGGTCAACCGTCTCGGGGTCGCCCGTTTCGTTGATGGCCCGCAGGTTATGGATGCCCATGCATATCAAGGCCATCGGCCGGTTGGCGGCAATTGCACTGCCCAGGCGCTCCATGGCCAATGCGCGGTTGGGCAAGCCAGTGACGGGGTCATGGAGGGCGTTGTGGGCCAGCTGCTGCTCCCGCTCAGCGATACCGCTTTGCATCGAATTGACGGCTTTGGCCAACACCCCGAGTTCATCCTCCCGCTCCAATACCACGGGGGTCTGGTAATCGCCTTGACCGATGCGCTCCGCCGCCAGGGCCAGTGACTTGACCGGACGCGACACGCCTCGTGCCAATAGCAAAGCGCCGACCAACGAGGCGATCAGTGCGACCAGGGTAATCGCCAGGATTTTTTCGTCCAGCGGAGCAAAGGCTTGCATGGCCACGTCCAGCGGACTCTGCAAGAGTGCTATTACTTGTCCATCGTATTCGTTCGACCCGTCAGCCAGCAGCAGAAACTGACTGAGGAAATTGCGATCCAGGTGCTCTGTCAGTATCGCGCTGTTGCGGTTGGACGAGTTGAGCATCAGGCTGGAAACAGGCCCGCGCAGAACGTCTGGTTGCGTGCTGACAAGCTCACCAGGCCGTTGTTGATCAACGGCAAGAAACGAAACCTCAAGGTTGGTGAGTGAGCGCAACTCACTGGCAAAGGCCTTGTCCATGCTGAAACCCATCACCACCCTGGCGACGGGCAGAGGCGCGAGCACGGGCGTTTCCACCAACAGATGCGGTTTACCCTGCAACGGTACGATTACCATGGCCTGACGCGCACGTTGTGCCAGACGCAGCGCGCCATCGTACTGGAACAATGAACCTTCCGGCATGTTGTCGAGGGTACTGGCGAGCACCTTGCCGTCCATGCTCAGCAGAATCATGTCGCTGGCATTGATGCGCTTGCCATGATTGAGCAGCACCGAATGGATGGTTGCAGCGTCCCGGCTGGCCACCGCTTCGCGAAAACCGAAGTCGGCCGCCAATAATTGCACGCCATCGGCCAAGCGTCGGCCCTGGGCCTCCAGCAGCCTTTCGAAGACGCGCGTACCGACTTCCAACTGCGCCTCGGACTGGCTACGCACTGCAGAGCGGGTCGCCGCATTGACGCTGAAATACAATACGGCGATCACCCCCAGCGACAATAGGATCATCACCGCTGCGACTTGCGCCTGGAAACTATTGCGCAGTTTCACGAGCCGCTCGCTTGAATGTATCGCCGAAGGCACTCGAAGCCGGAGCGGTTGCGGGCTGCTCAGGTAAAGGCTCCAGCGTCAGGGTGTAGTTCTGCTTGAGGCCGGTTGCAGGAAGTTTCACAGAACCGGCATCGATCGTTTGCATCCCCTTGAACTGGGGATGCCAAAGCGTCACGCGGTATTCGCCGACTGGCAAATCGTTCAGCACTACATTGCCTTGGGCATCGCTGACGGCAAAACGCGGATCGTCGGTGACAAAGACGTAGCCGAGCATCCGGTCATGGATGTTGCAGCCCAATACCACCACGCCGGGCTTATCGAACAGCACCGGCTCGGAGGGGGTGCCCTCGTACAAGCGCAACTCAAAGCGCTTCGCCGGCGAAAACGAGTAGACCTGGTGGCGGATGTTGTCGCTGTTGGGGAATTTGATCGGGGTGCCGGTGTGCACCGCCAGCACATGGGGCGCAAATTGCTGGTTGCGCTGATCCATATTGGCGGCGAGAGGCGCCGAAGGTGCACCGATCGGACCTTGCAGGGTGATCACCACGTCGGGCAACCGCTTGCCCGTGCCCTCGTACATCTCGACGTCAAGCTTGGCCACCCTCGCCCAGCCGGCAGGGCACGCGAACAGTAACAGCAGTGCAAAAAGCGGGATATTTCTGAACATGCCAATTCCATTGAAAACGAGGGTGAATCGTCCTAGTGGCGAGACTCCTGACGGCGGCATCGGCAGTCACGCACTGATCGCCCATTTACCAAGGTATCGACCGCCAGGCAAAAACCTGAACAGGCATGCCCGACATGACCGACGGCCTGCCTTGCGCGCCCCACTGAAGCGGCCATCAATATTTTTTTCGTCAGGTGCATCCAATCCGCTTTCCAGAGGGTAGTACATGAAGCAGCCATTGAAGCCGCTGCCCTGATCAAATCCTCTGGAGAAGCTTGTATGAACGCTAAACGATTGTTCTGCATTGTCAGTACCGCCCTGACGACCAGTTGCCTGTTGGTCGCGATGCCTGCGGCTTATGCGCAAGCGGGCTTGCCCGAAAACATCAAGGTTCCGGCCGGGCATAAGGTCGCGCTCGAAACCGCGGGAGTCGGCGAAATCACCTATGAATGCCGTGACAAGGCCAATACCGCAGGGCAGACGGAATGGTTTTTTATCGGCCCTAAAGCGCTACTGAACGATCGAAGCGGCAAGGCAATCGGCAGTTATTTCGGACCACCCGCAACCTGGCAAGCCAACGACGGTTCCAAAATCACCGGCACCCAATTGGCGGTAGCATCGGTCAGCCCCAAAGACCTCCCTTTGCAGCTGGTCAAGGCCAACCCCGCCGAAGGCGAAGGCGCGATGAGCGGGGTCAGTTACATCCAACGGCTGGCCGTCAAAGGTGGCGTAGCGCCGATGACCGAATGCTCCAGCGCCAACAAAGGCAAGCGCGAGGTGGTGAAGTATCAGGCTGACTATATATTCTGGGCTGCCCAATAGATCACGATCGACGGCCAGTGGACAGGGCAAAGTCGGCTACTCTACTCCCCTGACCCCCCCCGGCCTCCGGGCTTGGGGTCACGTCGCTGCCAATGGCTGGAAACCTGTCCTTGCCCGAGCTCTACTTTGACTATGAAGCGTGCCTTGCGGCATGCGCCCAAGGCGACCAGCAAGCGCTGCGCGCCTTGTACGACCAAGAAAGCGCACGCGTGATGGGCGTTGCCCAGCGAATCGTGCGCCATAACGCATTGGCGGAAGACATCGTCCATGACGTCTTCATCAAAATATGGACCCGCGCCGCCAGTTTCGATCCGAACCGAGGCTCGGCCCGTGGCTGGATATTCAGCATCACCCGGCATCTGGCCCTCAATGTCGTGCGCGATAACGCCAAGGAAATCCAGATCGACGCGCACAGCGAAATAGCCTTGGACGCGTTGGCATCCGTCGGAGGGCCGGACAGCGACACCTTCGACTACCAAGCCCGTTCAGGTCGTATTTATACCTGCCTTGAACAACTGGAGCCGGCCCGGCGCAACTGCATACTTCATGCGTACGTGGACGGTTATTCACATTCCGAAATATCGCAAAAAGTGGGCGCACCGTTGGGAACCGTCAAGGCGTGGATCAAACGTAGCCTGGTGGCATTGCGAGAGTGCATGGGATGACGACGAGTGCCGAGGGTGATACCCCCGAAAACATCGAAGAACTGGCGAGCGAGTATGTCTTGGGAACATTGCCGGCCGAACAGCGCGAGCCGGTTCGACAGCGCCTGGCGCACGAACCCGCCTTGCGCAACGCCGTCGATGCCTGGGAGCAGCGCCTGGTTGCCTTGACCGAGCAGGCAGAACCGCAAACACCTGAGCCGCGTGTCTGGAGGCGCATACAGAACAGCCTGAACAATCATGACCAGCGAGCACCGGCTGCCGCGCGGCCGAAGTCGTGGTGGAATTTTCTGCCATTATGGCGTGGGCTCGCCGGGGCCGGCATCGTTGCGACCTTGCTGCTCGGAACGCTGCTGCTGACACGCACGGCTGCGGTGAATCCAACCAGTTACCTGGTGGTGCTGGTGGCGCCGCAAAACCAGGCGCCAGGCTGGGTCATCCAGGCGACCGATTCCAGGGAAATCCAGCTGATACCGCTAGCGGTGGCGCACGTCCCCAGCGATAAGGCGCTGCAATTCTGGACGAAAGCGGACGACTGGCAGGCGCCGGTATCCCTGGGCCTGGTCCAGCCTGGGCAAACGCTGTCGGTCCCGCTCGATAAGCTACCGCCGTTGGAACCCCATCAACTGTTCGAACTGACGCTGGAAAGTGCCAATGGCTCGCCGACGGGGAAACCCACAGGACCGGTGCAGTCCATTGGCCGAGCTGTGAAAGTGATCTGACAGACTATCTTCAGCCGTCAGAACATTTATTGCTTCATTTACGTCTGGCCAGTAAGCGAACCAGGCAAGGTAGTTGGTTTCGTAAAAGCGGCCTCCCTTGTGACCTGCGTTTCGTCGGGCCCCGGGGGATGCTGGATGTGTCCCAAGGCGAAAAGCTTATGACGCACGACTGCCAAAATACCTGTACGGACGATGTATCAGAATGGACTTTACTGGAACGAAAAAAGAGGCCGAAGCCTCTTTTTTGGGTTTCCACATACTTCAATGGAAGCGTATAGAAAAATAATTGGAGCGGGAAACGAGACTCGTCTCTGGTGTCCGACTCATTGAAATACAAGGGATTTCTTTTCTTGTTGAAGCAGGAAAAGACTTAATTCTGGATTTATTTTCAAAGCATCTCAAGAGGCCAAGGGAGTGTTCCAAGCGCAGTGGTTTTATCTCGCATAAATAGTCTTAGGCGCCAATACATCAACTCTAGTTTGTCAATCTTCCCTGCAAGCGTCCTGATAGCCGCACAAGGCTCTGGCAAATACCAGATTTACCTTTGCCGTGACTGCTCATCTGGTCACTGTCCAATACCTCCTCAATGCAGGATCTGGCTCAGGAACAGCTTGGTGCGGTCGTTCTGCGGGTTGTCGAAGAAGTCGTTCGGCGCGGCCTGTTCGACGATTTCACCCTTGTCCATGAAGATCACGCGGTTGGCCACGGTGCGGGCGAAGCCCATCTCGTGGGT